>JAJFTU010000097.1 GCA_021372775.1 bacterium
CGCGCGGCGCGGTGGACCAGCTCCCAGTGCTCGGGCGCGACGTCGGCCGGAATCGCGGCGAACGACGCGTCGCGCGCCGCGGCGCGGATCGCCGCCGGCGTGGTCCCTTCGCGCTCGGCGAGCTTCTCCACGATGCGACGCACGCGGACCGCGGCGTACTGGCAGTAGGGGCCGGTCTCGCCTTCGAACGCCAGCGCGGCGTCGATGTCGAAGGCGACGATCGTGTTGCGGGCGAAGCGGAGCATGTAGTAGCGCAGGGCCCCGCGCGCGATCGCCGCGGCGAGCCCGCGCTGCGCCTCCTCGTCGAGCTCCGGGTTGCGCGTGGACACTTCCCGCAGCGCCTTCGCCTCGAGGATGTCGATCAGGTCGTCCGCCTTGACCCCGATGCCGCGGCGGCCGGACATGTCGATGTACGGCCGGCGGCGTTCCTCCTCCGACAGCTCCAGCCCCGGCTGCAGCTCGAGCGCCGTGCCCGGAGTGAGGGCGACCATCTCGTACGAGAAGTGGATCGAGCGCCCGGCCTCGTCCGGATGGCCGAGCCGCTCCAGCCCCTGCTTGACGACCCGCTGCAGATACGATTGCCGCACGTCGATGACGTTGTAGACCGTCTCGCCGCGGCCGAACGACGGCGCGCCGGCGGCGCCGGCCGACGGCGGCGCGCTCTCCCAGAGCGTGCCGTCCGTTCCGCCGGGGAACCCCTCGACCGGCCGGTACTCGAAGTCGGCGCCGAGCAGCCCGAACTTCCAGAGCTGGTAGGCGATGTCCTTGCCGACGTAGGTCACCACGCCGTTCGAGCGGACGATGATCTTCTCGTACTCCTCGCCTCCCGCCTCCTCCTCGGAATGCGGCAGGTTCATCACCCAGCAGCCGGCGGCCTTTCCTTCCTCGCAGAACGAGATCGCGCCGCTCTCCTTGAGCCGGGCGAAGGCGGTCTTCCAGAAGTGGTGGGCGAGGATGTCGCTCTCGCGCGGCAGGACGTCGTAGCGCACGCCGAGCCGGCCCATCGTGCGCAGGTGGCAGCGCGAGACCTCGCGGGCGACGAGCGCGCCCATGCGGGCCAGCGGCCCCTCGCCGCGCTCCATCTGGCGCAGCGCCTCGGCGCGGAGCGCCGCGCGCGACTCGTCCTCGGCGTACCAGCGCGTGACCTTGGCGTACCAGTCCCAGAGGTCGTGGTCCACGCCGTGGCCGCCGCGCGCGCGCCGCTCCTCGGCCGCGGCGACGAGCGCGCGGAAGCCGTTCTCGTCGAGGCCGGCGAGCTCGGTCAGCGCGACGGCGACGTCGGCGACCTGCACGCCGGTGTCGTCGATGTAGTTCTGCACCTCGACGCGCCGCCCGAGGGCGCGCAGCGCTCGGACGAGCGTGTCGCCGAGCACGGCGTTGCGCAGGTGGCCGATGTGCGCCGCCTTGTTGGGATTGATGTTCGTGTGCTCGACGATCACCTTGCCCGGCTTCGGCGCTTCGGCGGGGCGCTCGCCGAGGAGCGCGCGCACCGCTTCCGTCCGATCGACGCGCAGGTTGACGAAGCCGGGGCCGGCGATCTCGGCCGCGGCGACGCCCGGCGCGGCGGCGAGCGCCTCGGCGAGCTTCGTCGCGATCTCGCGCGGCGGACGGCGGAGCTGCTTGGCGAGGGACAGGGCGAGCGGCGTGGCGAGGTCGCCCATCGAGGGATTGGGCGGGAAATCGACCGGCGCGCGGTCGATGTCGATGCCCAGAGTCCGGCGCGCCGTTTCGGCGACGACGGAGCGAAGGTCGGCAAAGATGTCGTACATGGCGCGGATTGTAGCCCGAAGCGCCGACCGGCGCGCCGCCGGTCAGGGAGCGGGGCGCAGCGCGACCGCGGGACCGGCGACGCGCAGCCCCGCGGCGGTCACGGCGACGACGCGGTAGAAGGCGCGGCGCCGCGCGGCGGGAGCGGC
>JAJFTU010000098.1 GCA_021372775.1 bacterium
CGCAAACGCCTCGCCCGCGAGCCGCGCGTGCCGATGCCGCCGGCGAGCAGGCCGAACGAATGCTGGTCGATGGACTTCACGCACGACGCCCTGGAGTCGGGCCGGGCGTTCCGGACGCTCAACGTCGTCGACGTGGTCACGAGGATGTGCCTCGCGATCGAGGTCGCCGCGTCGCTGCCGGCGGCGCGCGTGGTGCGCGTGCTCGACCGTCTGGCGGCGGCGCACGGCCGCCCGGGCACGCCGACCGACAACCCCTTCATCGAGAGCTTCAACGACAGGTTCCGCGACGGGTGCCTGAACCAGCAGTGGTTCGGCGGGCCGCGCTTCACCATCGAGAACTGGAGGTTCGACTACAATCTCGACCGGCCGCTCATCTCGCTCGGGAGCCTGACCCCCTGCGAGTCCGCGGCGCAAGCGTCGGCGGGCCTCCGGTCGGCTCCGCGTCCCACCGGCCCGCTGAAGCTCGAAGAACCCGCGACGCTTTGACTCTCGGTTTCGTTGGACCAGCGAATGGGGGCAGGCCACCTTGAAGCCCGACAAGAACTGATCATGTTCAAAGTCAAGAGGCTCGCTGCAGCTCTTCTAAGCACTCTGTGCCTGGTGACTCCGACGAGCGCCGTCCCGCCGCCGTATGAGGTGACCCTCGGCAGAGTGAGGCAGTTCCTCTCGGCAACGGGATTCAAAGGGAGTATCCGCAGCGTCGCGCCGATCCCGGCCGAGCCGAGCGATGGGTGGTACCTGGAATTCGAGTTGCTGGACAGTGGCGGCCATGTGTGTGCCCGCGGTACTGCATCGCGGCTGGTTGCACGCAACGTGAAGCTGTCGATTGGCGGAGACTACTCAAGCGAAGCGCGGCGGCGCAAATTGGCCGGACATGCGGAATCGCGGTTGACGGAAGAGGCGAGGTCGCGGTGGCGAGCCGCGCTTGCTGCGTCCGAGAGGACTTGGGAGAAGGCAATCAGCGATCTCTGCGAAATACAGGCTCTTGGCGGAACTGCCGACTTCGATGCGTCCCTGTTCGCATGGCGCATTCGCTATGTGCGCGCGGGGGGGCCACAGTCTCCAATTGACTGGCTCTATGTCGATCCGTTCTCGTTACGTCCCTTTGAGGTGAACTGTCGGCGCGAGGAGTGGGAGCTACCGCTATCGAGAGAATCGAGCCCGCCGGGATCGGCAGGGACAGTGCCGACCCCAGACGCGCGCAGGTGATCAGAACTCGCGGCCATGATCTACAGCGAAATGCGTGGCGTAACTGACCCCAGAATCGCACTAGAAGAGCGTCCCGGCCGGCGAAGTGAACCGGCTCGCCCCCCTGCAGCCGGTCCGAACGGACTGAGTCTCTTCGCTCCGCGGCGCCGCGCGGGGCCGCGCGAAATGGAAAGGGCCGCCCGCGGGCGGCCCTTTCGCGTCGAGGGCGCCGCGTCCGCTACTTGACGCGGATCCGGGCGTCCACCGCGATCGCCTTCCCCTTCTCGGGGTAGAGGAGCAGCGGGTTGACGTCGAGCTCGACGATCGAGGAGTGCTCGCGGACCAGCCGGGCCACGATCTCGATCGCCTCGATCGCCGGGTCGAGGTCCACGCCGGCCTGGCCGCGCGCGCCGGTGAGGATCTTGATCGCGCGGATCGAGCGGACCATCTCCTCGGCGTCCTCGCGCGCCATTGGCGTCAGACCGAACTTGACGTCCTTGAGCACCTCCACGAACGTCCCGCCGAGGCCGAACATCACCAGCGGCCCGTAGGAGTCGTCGCGGCTGGAGCCGATGATCACCTCGCGCCCGCCCGGCCGGAAGGCCTGCAGGAAGAGGTTCCAGGTGTCCGGCGCGTGGCCGGCCGCGGCGAGCTTGGCGCGCATC
>JAJFTU010000099.1 GCA_021372775.1 bacterium
GGGCGGCAATCGGGCCGCATCCGCGCCTCGCACCCCGCTCCGCGGAGGGCCGATGGTTCCCGTTCCCGCGTCGTCCCCGCTTGTCCCCGCGGCCGCCCCCCGGCCGGCGGCGGACGCGTGGGGCTGGGAATCGTTCGCCGGGCGGATCGCCGAATTGGCGGCGCTCGGCGGCGCGGCGCGGCTGTCGCTGGCCTTCGGGCTGGTCCGGGAGGCCCAGCGGCGCGGCGAGCCGGCGGCGTGGGTCGCGGCGGGCGCCGGCTCGTTCTATCCCCCCGACGCCGCCGCCTGCGGCGTCCGGCTCGAGGCGCTGCCGGTGGTCTTCGTCCCCGGCCTCGCCGCCGCCGCCCGCGCCGCCGACACGCTGCTCCGCTCCGGCGGCTTCGGCTTGGTCGTCGTGGACGTCGTCGGCGCCGCGGGGGAGCTCCCCGCGCCGCTGGCCACCCGGCTGGCCGGTCTGGCCCGCAAGCACGACGCGGCGGTCGTCTTTCTCGCCGAGGCGGCGGAAGGCGCGCCGTCCCTCACGCCGCTCGTCGGCCTCCGCTGCGCCGCGCGGCGCGCCGAGGCCGGCCCGGGACGGTTCGTCTGCCGCGCCGAAGCGCTCAAGGACAAGCGCCGCGGGCCGGGCTGGGCGCACGAGGAGATTCGCCGTGGGCCGGTGGGGCTGCGTTGACGTCCCGTCGCTGCCGCTGCAGCTCCTGCTGCGGCGCACGGGGGACGACGGCCCGGCGGCGGTCGTCGCCGAGGACGCGCCGTTGGCCCGCGTGCTGTGGGTCAACGAGGCCGCGCGCCGCCGCGGCATCCTCCCCGGCCAGCGCCACGCCGCGGCGTTGGCCCTCTGCCGCACGCTGCGCGCCGGCGTCGTCGAGGCGGACGAAGTCGAAGCCGCGACGGCGCGGATCGCCCGCCGCCTGCGCGACTTCACCCCCGGCGTCGAACCGTCCCCCGACGAGCCGGGCGTCTTCTGGCTCGACGGCGACGGGCTGGGCGGCCTCTTCGGCTCGGCCAGCGCGTGGGGCCGCGACGTCCGCCGGGCGGTGCTCGATCTCGGCTTCGCCTGCCGCGTCGTCGTCGGCTTCACCCGCTACGGCGCCTACGCCGTCGCCGCCGACGCCGGCGTCGAACTCGCCGTCTTCCGCGATCCGGAATCGGAGCAGCGCGCGGCGCGCGCCGTGCCGCTGGCGCGGCTGGGGCTTGACCCGGAATTGCGCGACGAGCTGGAGCGTTTGGGCGTGCGGACGCTCGGCGCCTTCCTCGAGCTGCCCGAAGGGGCGCTCCACGAACGCTACGGCGACGCCGCCTCGCGTCTCCATCGCCTCGCCTCCGGCGCGGCGTGGGCGCCGCTCCAGCCGCGCCTGCCCGAGGAACGGTTCGTCGAATCGTTCGAGCTCGGCTATCCCGAAGGGGACCGCGAGCGGCTGCTGCTCTACCTGCGCCGCGCCCTCGACGCGCTCGTCGAGCGTCTCGCCGCGCGGGGCCTCGCGGCCTGCGGGCTGCGGCTGACGCTTCGCCTGGAGGTCGGCGGCGAGCGGGCGGACGAGCTGCGTCCGGCGCGGCCGACGCGCGACGCGGCGCGGCTCGCCGAACTGCTGCGGCTGCGCCTCGAGGGGGCGGAGCTTCCCGGCAAGGTCGAAGAACTCGCCCTCGAGGCGCTCGCCGCGCCGGCCGAGGCGGAGCAGGCCGCGCTGCCGGAAGGGGAAGGGCGGCGCGACGTCGCGGCGGCGGAGCGGGCGCTGGCCCGTCTGCGGGCCGAGTTCGGGG
>JAJFTU010000100.1 GCA_021372775.1 bacterium
TCAGCAGGATCGGCACGACCGCCATCGCCGCCTCGGGCGAGCGCACGAGCGCGGAGACGGCGAGGCCGATCGCGGTCGCGGCGAGGACCGTCGCGCCGAGCACGGCGAAGACGACGAACGGATCGCCGGCCAGCCCCATCCACCAGGCGACGAAGAGCTGCAGCAGGGCCGCCTGCGCCAGCCCCGCGCCGCCGAGGACGAAGAACTTCGAGAGCAGGTACGGCCCGATCCGCAGGCCGGCCATCCGCTCGCGGCGGAAGAGGGCGCGTTCCCGCACCAGCTCGCGGCAGGCGTTGAAGCAGCCGAAGAAGACGAGCGCCACGGCGAGGACGAAGAGCGGCGTCGCGCGGCGCAGCGGGTTCTCGCGCGCGTCGTGGAAAAGGAGCGCCAGCAGCAGGCCGACGATCGGCGCCTGCGCGGCGACGACGAGCAGGTTCAGCCGGTCGCGCCCCTTGGCGAGCGCGTAGCGCGCGGCGAGCGTCGCGAACTGCCGCAGCCGCGAAGCGCGGCGCGGCGCCGGCGGCGCCGTCGTCGTCCGCGGCGCGGCGCCCGCGACCTCGACCACGCGGTCGGCGAGCGCGCCGCCCCACGACGACGCCGCGAAGCGCGCGCGCCACTCGTCGGGCGGGCGCGTCTCGAGCCGCTCCATCACGCGGTCGGGATGCTCGCCGCGCGTCTCGAAGAACTCGTACGCGCCGTCCGGCGGCCCGGCGTAGACGAGCTTCCCGCCGCGCGCCATCACGGCCGCCTGGTCGAGCAGCTCGAAGACGTCGGCCGACGGCTGGTGCAGCGTCATCAGGATCGTCTTGCCCGCGTCGGCGAGGCGGCGCAGGAGCGCCGCCACCGCCGCGGCGTCGCGCGACGAAAGGCCCGAAAGCGGCTCGTCGAGCAGCAGCAGCGGCGGGTCGGTGACCATCTCCAGCGCCATGTTGACCCGCTTGCGCTGCCCGCCCGAGAGGACCTTCTCCTCGACCGTGCCGATGCGCGAGTCGGCGCACTCCTCGAGGTCGAGCGCGGCGAGGACGCGCGCGACGCGGCGCGCGATCTCGGCGTCGTCGGTCTCGTCGGGGAGGCGCAGCCGCGCGGCGTAGGTCAGCGCCTCGCGCGGCGTGAGCTCGCGCGGTACGACGTCGTCCTGCGGCACGAAGCCGATGAGGCCGCGGAAACGCTCCGCGTGCAGGTGCAGGTCTTCGCCGCCGACGAGCACGCGCCCCGCGGCGGGGACGTCGTAGCCGGCGAGGATCAGCAGGAGCGACGTCTTTCCCGACCCCGAGGGGCCGAGCAGCCCGACGAGCTCCGCCGGCCCGAAGGAGAGCGAGACGCCGTCCACGGTGACGAGCGGCCGGCCGCCGCGCGTCGCCGTCCCCTTGAGGCCGATCGCGTCCACGCGCACGGCGCCGTCCGCGGGACGCTCCGTCGCCGACGCCGCGTCCGCGCCGAGCGAGACTTCGTGCGTTCCGAGGCCGAGGCGGAACGACCTGCCCGCGGGAACGACGGTCGAGCCGACGACCCGCGCGCCGTCCACGAACGTGCCGTTGGCGCTCTCCAGATCCTCGACGAGCGTCGAGCCGTCCACCCGCTTCGTCAGCCGCACGTGCCGCGACGACACCTGCGGAAAGTCGAACACGACGTCGCAGTCCGCGGAGCGCCCGAGGATCAGCGGCCGCGTCGTGCGGCGCGCGCCGGACGAGCGGCCGGGCGCGGCGCCGAGCCGACGCGCGACCGGCGCGGCGTCGAAGGGGAACGACCCGAGCATCAACGTGCCGCGGGGGTCGATCGGGGCGGCGACGATCGGACGTCCGCCGCGCCCCGCGAAGAGGCCGTTCGCGGCGCCGAGGTCCACCGCCCACAGCTCGCGTCCGCAGGCCGCCAGAAGGGCGTGGAAGCCGGAGACGGACGGGTCGGGCACGACGTCGGTGCACTCGGGCGCGCGGCCGACGACGGCCGCCGGAGCGCCCGCGGCGAGCGCGGCGCGCGCCGCGGCGAGCGAGACCGCGCCGCCGCCGCAGCGCATCGTCGCCGCGCCGTTCCACGGCA
>JAJFTU010000101.1 GCA_021372775.1 bacterium
GCCGGCAGGTTCTCGATCCTGAGGCGCCGCTTCTCGCGCTCGCTCATCTGGAAGATGTCCTTGTTGACCGGCGGGCCGCAGTCGATCTTCTTGTCCATGCCGTCGAGCCCGGCGCAGAGCATCGCCGCGAAGGCGAGGTACGGGTTGCACGACGGGTCGGGCATCCGGACCTCCACCCGCGTGCCGACGCCGCGGCGCGCGGGGACGCGGGCCAGCGGGCTGCGGTTCCGCTCCGACCAGGCGATGTTCGTCGGCGCCTCGTAGCCGGGCACGAGCCGCTTGAACGAGTTGACGATCGGGTTGGTCACCGCGCAGAGCGCCTTGGCGTGGGCCAGCACGCCGCCGATGTAGCGGCGCGCGACGGTCGAGAGGCCCCACTCGCCGGCGGGATCGTCGAACGCGTTCTTCCCCTCGGCGGTGAACAGCGACTGATGGGTGTGCATCCCCGAGCCGTTGACGCCGTAGAGCGGCTTCGGCATGAACGTGGCGTGCAGGTCGTGGGCGAGGGCGACCATCCGGACGACCTGCTTGAAGACGATCAGGTTGTCGGCGGTGACGAGCGCGTCGGCGTACTTGAAGTCGATCTCGTGCTGGCCGGGGGCGACCTCGTGGTGCGCCGCCTCGACCTCGAATCCCATCTTCTCGAGGATGTTGACGATGTCCCGCCGCGCGTCCTCGCCGCGGTCCACCGGGGAGAGGTCGAAGTAGGCGCCCTGGTCGTGGGTGTTCGTCGTGGGCGAGCCGTCGGCGTTGCGCTGGAAGAGGAAGAACTCGGCCTCCGGGCCCATCATCGCCCGGTAGCCGAGCTTCTTCGTCTGCGCGACGGCGCGCCGCAGCGCCCCGCGCGGGTCGCCGAGGAACGGGCCGCCGTCGGGGTTCGCGACGTCGCAGATCAGCAGCGCGATCCGGTCCTTGTCGCCCCCTTCGCTGGGGAAGATCCGCAGCGAGTCCAGGTCCGGCTTGAGCAGCATGTCCGATTCCTGGATCCGCACGAACCCTTCGATCGACGACCCGTCGAACATGATCTCGCCCGCCAGCGCCTTGTCGAACTGCGGGTCGGGGACCTCGACGTTCTTGACCACGCCGTGGATGTCGGTGAAGACCAGCCGCAGGAACCGGATCTTTTCGTCCCGCAGGATGGCCCGGGACTCCGCTTCGGACCTCGCCATCGTCGCCCTCCTTCGGCCCGCGCGGCGTACACACCGTGCGCGCGCTGCGCCGTGATTGGGCAACGATAAGTCACATTTGACGGCAGTCAACCCTATGCGTGGCTAATTCTCTGCAACATGACTCCGCAATCGGCGTCATTTTGCATGATGCGAACAATAACGGACGATATGGCGTCGCATCATCCTTCGCTGTCGAGCAAGGCGAGGAACGGCGCGTGGTCGGCGAGGTCGGGGAGGAGCAGGTCGGGGAGGCTCGCCGCGAGCGTCGCGGCGTCGGTCCAGCCGGTCGCGACCGCCACCGCCCGCATCCCGCCGGCCCGCGCCGCGGCGACGTCGTGCTCGGTGTCGCCGACGACGAAGACCCGCTCCGCCGGCACGCCGAGCCCGCGCGCCCGCGCCGCGGCAGCCTTGGCGACCTCGCCGCGGTCGCCGCCGTCGGCCCCGAAGCCGCCCGGCCGCTCGGCCAGCCGCTCGAGGCCGACCGCCCCGAGCTTGAGCCGCGCCCCCTCGCGCACGTTGCCGGTCAAGAGCCCGACAAGCGTGCCGGGGCGCGCCTCGAGCCGCGCCACCAGATCGACCACCCCGGGCATCACCTCGACCACCGCCCGGGCCAGCGTCCCGGGGAGCGCGGCGAGGTAGGCGGACGTGATCCGCTCCGCCGCCCTCTCGCCGTCGTGCCCCAGCCGGCCGGCGAGCTCCCGCACCAGCACCGGGTCGATCCGGCCGCGGAAGTCCATCTGCAGCGTCGCCCCGCGCGCCTCGTCCAGCGTCACGCCCAACGCCGCGGCCGCGCCGCGCGCGAGCGCCTCGCGTCCCGCGCCGCCGGCCTTGAGCAGCGTTCCGTCGATGTCGAAAAGAACCGCCGTGCGCATCGCTTCGGTCTCCATGCGCCGATTCTAGGCGGCGCGCGGCTACAATCGAACGTTCGGGGAGGATTCGATGCGCTGGCTGACGTTGGCGGTCTGGGGAGTGGCGGCGATGGCGACGACGACGGGCTGTTCGCGGACCAAGACGCCGCCGGCGGCCGAGCCGAACATCCTCGTCGGGCCCCGCTTCTGGACGGGCGACGCGGCCCATCCCTGGGCCGACGCCCTCGTGTTGAGCGAGGGGCGGATCGTCGCCCTCGCCTCGAAGGCCGAGATCCCCAAGCTGATCGCCGGCGGCGGCTCGGTGCGCGAGCTTCCCGGCGTCGTCGCCGTGCCGGGGCTGGTGGACGCGCACGGCCACCTCGCCGGCTACGCGCTGGCGCGCCGGCGGGTCGATCTCGCCGGGACGACGTCGGTCGAGCAGGCGCTCGACCGCGTGGAGAAGTTCGCCGCCGCCCATCCCGACGACCGCTGGGTCCAGGGGCGGGGCTGGGACCAGAACGAGTGGCCCGACCACGCCTGGCCCGACGCCGACCGCCTCGAGCAGATCGTGCCGGGGCGTCCCTGCGCGCTGTGGCGCGTGGACGGCCACGCGCTCTGGGTCAACCGCACCGCGCTCGCCGCGGCCGGCATCGGCCCGGCGACGAAGGATCCGTCGGGAGGGACGATCCACCGCGACAGCGACGGACGCCCGACCGGCATCCTCGTGGACAACGCCGCCGAACTGGTCGCCGCGAAGATCCCAGCGCCGTCGGCGAAGGAGCTTCGCGCCGCGCTCGAGGCGGCCGCGCCCGAGCTGACGGCGCTCGGCCTCACCGGCGTGCACGCGATGGACGTGGACGGCAAGGAGTGGGACGCGCTGGAGGCGCTCGCCCGCGAAGGGCGCTTCCCGCTGCGCGTGACCGCCTACGCCAAGCTCGAGTCCGATCTCCATCGGCGGCTGCTCGCGCAGGGGCCGCTCGTCTCCGGCCGCCTGCGCGCGGCGGGGGTGAAGCTCTACGCCGACGGCGCGCTCGGCAGCCGCGGCGCGCGCCTCCTCGCGCCGTACGACGACGCGCGCGGCGTCAAGGGGCTCTGGATCGTTCCGCCGAAGAAGCTCGAGGAGCAGGTCGCCGCGGTGCTCGCCGCGCGCCTGCAGCCGGCGGTGCACGCGATCGGCGACGCCGCGAACCGCGAGGTGCTCGACGCCTTCGCCGCCGCGGAGCGGCGCGACCCCGCGGCGCGCGACCTGCGCCCGCGCGTCGAGCACGCGCAGATCCTCGACCGCGCCGACGTTCCGCGCTTCGCGCGCCTCGGCGCGATCGCCTCGATGCAGCCGACGCACGCGACCTCCGACATGCCGTGGGTCGAGGACCGCCTCGGGTCGGCGCGCCTCGCCGGCGCCTACGCCTGGCGCTCGCTCGCCTCGTCCGGCGCGCGGCTCGCCTTCGGCTCCGACTTCCCGATCGAGTCCCCCGATCCGCGGCTCGGCCTCTACGCGGCGACGACGCGGCAGGACCTGCGCGGCGCGCCGTCCGGCGGCTGGCTCCCCGCGCAGCGGCTGACGCTCGTCGAGGCGCTCGCGGCGTTCACGCAGGGCGCCGCCTACGCCGGGCGGGACGAGGAGAACGTCGGCCAGCTGACGCCGGGGAAGTGGTGCGACGTGACGGTCTTCGGCATCGACATCTTCAACGCGCCGCCGCGGGAGATCGCCGAGGCGCCGATCGCCGCGACGGTGATCGGCGGGCAGGTCTTCTTCCGGCAAGCGGCGCCGAAGCGTTGAAGGAGCGGCGTTCGTCCGCGACAATCCCCCGCATGCCCACGAAGCGCCTGCCGAAACTTCCCGCGGCCGCCGAGGCCGAGCGTCCGCCGTGCGAGCGGTGCGAGGCCCTCTGCTGCCGCTACTTCGCCCTTCAGCTCGACACGCCGGAGGACGCCGACGACTTCGATTCGATCCGCTGGTACCTCCTGCACCGGCACGCCTGGATCTGGGTCGAGGACGGCGACTGGTACCTGCAGGTGGACGAGCCGTGCCGCCATCTCGACGCGGCGAACCACTGCACGGTCTACGACCGGCGGCCGAAGATCTGCCGCGAGTACGGCCTCGCCGAGAACCGCGAGAACCCCGGCGACCCGCTCTGTGACTTCTTCGCCCGGGACGCGCGCCACGACCACGAGTTCCGCACGATGGAGGAGCTCGACGCCTACGTGGACGCGTTCTTGGCGGAGAAGGAGGCGCGGCGGCGCCGCCGCTCCGAGGCGGCGAAGAAGGCCCGCGCCGCCCGCCTCGCGAAGCAGCCCGCCCGCTGAAGCCGAACCCGGCCGCGGACGCGCCTCGCGCGCCCGCGCCGCGGGGCGGGCGAAGCGCGCGACGGCGAGCGCCGCGCGCCGCTACACGGCTTCGGGCAGCGTCTGCAGCAGGAACGACGAGAGCCGGCGGCGGTCGCCGTCGCCGAAGCGCTCGAACTCCAGCCCTACGCCGTGCGGCTCGCGGCCCGTGGTCGCCGCCGCGCCGACCCGCCGCACGACGCGCGCCACGACCCGCAGCGGCGCCTGCGAGCCGGGCAGCCGCAGGCGCAGGCCGATCCGCGAGCCGACCGACACGGCGGAGGTGGTCTCGACGAAGAGGCCGGAACTGGAGATGTTGCGGGCCATGCCGAGCAGCGTCCCCGCGGGGCCGTCGAAGAAGACCGGGGCCTTCAGCGGCGCCCGCGGCCGCCGCACGTAGCACCACGCGCGGTCGTGCCCGAGGCGATGCAGTTCGCCGAGCGCGCCGCGCGCCCGCCGCAGCAGTTCCGGCGCGTTCTCGGCGTCGGCCGGCACGCAGGCCGCGCCGACGTTCACCGTGACCTCGACGTCGGTGATCCCCGGCGCGTCCTGGAAGCCGAACGACTCGACGGCGGTGCGGATCCGCCCGCCGACCTGCCGCGAGTCGCCCCGCCCGGCGCCCATCAGCAGCACGCCGAATTCGTCGTCGCCGAGCCGCGCCACGGCGTCGGTCTGGCGCACCGTCGCCGAAAGCACGCCGGCGACGTTGCGCAGCGCCTCGTCGCCGACCTCGCGTCCGTACTGTTCGTTGATCGAAGCGAGCTGGTCGACGTCCACGACCAGCACGGAGAGCGACCGCCCCTCGCGCGACGAGAGCTCGAGGCCGCGGTCGATCCGCGCGAGGAACGACGCCTCGCGCGGCAGGCGGGTCAGCGGATCGCGGTCGTCCGCCGGGTCGCCGGTGAGCGGCGGCAGGAAGCGCGCGCGGATCCGCTGCACTTCGACCTGCGCCCCGCCCCCTTGCGGCGAGAGGAGCGCGTCCACGAGCAGCTGCGCGCCGTCGCGGCGCGAGAGGACGAGGTTCGTCGGCGTCGGGGCGAGGACGCGCGGCAGCCGCCCGAAGTAGAGCGGGAACGAGGCGCCGCCGCCGAAGGCGTCGAGGTCCTTGCCGCGCCCGACGACGTCCGCGGCGACCCATCCGGTGAGCCGCTCCATGCGGCCGTCGAAGGCGCGCAGGATTCCCGCCTCGTCCACGGCGAACAGCCCCCCCGTCGCGCGGACCGCGGAGTCCGACGCGCGCCCCCCCGGCGCCGCGGAAACCGGGATCGGTCCGGTCGTCCGCCGTTCCACGTCGCCGAACGCGGGCCGCGGGATCGGCCCCGTCACGAACGACGCGTTGCGACCATCGGAACCCTCGCCCTGCATGGTTGTGAACTCCCTCGGCCGGCGACGTCGCCTGCGCCTTGCCCCCGATTCTCTGTAACGAAAGTCCACGCGCCGGCGAACGGAAATCTACGGGCGCCGGGACCGCGCGTCAGCGACCTTCGGCGTCGCCGGCGACCCGCGCCCGCAACGCCGCGATCTCCTCCGCCGACGAGGCGCGCCAGACGCCGCTCTCGCGCCGCTGCGCGATCGTCTGCGCGGGGTAGCGGACCGAGGTGATCAGCTTGCCGGCGAGGCTGAAGACGTGCGTGCGCCCCCGTTCGCCGAGCACCACATAGGTGTTGCGTCGTTCGTCGTGCAGCACCGCCTCGTTCGGCGCGCGCGAAAGATCGAGCGCCGCCATGCGCGTCGGCCGCTCCCCCTGCGCGTGCCGCTCCTCGGCGTGCTTCGTGCGCCGGCCGCGCGCCCGCTCCTCGCGCTCGATCCGGCGCGCCACCCCGACCAGCGTCCCCTCGATCCGGCTCTCGAACGCCGGACCGGCGAGGCGGCCGCGCTCGATTTCGCGCAGCGTCGCCTGCCCCCAACGTGCCGCCGCCGCCCAGGGGATGCCGCCCATGCGGTCGTGGAGCCACTCGATCGGCTCGCCGGCCGGACCGGCGGCGACGATGTTCAGACCGAGCCTCTCCCGCCCGCCGGCGCGCGCGGCGACGATCAGCAGCGAGACGGCGAGCGCCTCGCGCCCCTCGGCGACGGCGGGGGAGCGGAACCAGCCGGCGACGACCTCGCCGAGCACCCGGAACTCGCGGCGCGCGTCGCGGAAGGAGGGAAGCAGCTCGCGCTCCAGCTCGCGCCCGCGCAGCGCGGCGGCGACGATCGCGGGCGGCTCGGCGTAGAGCTGGTCGAGCCGCGGCTCGCGCCGGTCGAGCAGCAACTGGGCGAAGTCCGCGAACCGCGGCGCGCCGGTCGGGCCGAACCCCTGGAAGACGTGCCGCGAGGACGGGGGCGCGGCGTGCGCGCAGTCGCTCCCGCCGCAGCGGAGGCAGAAGACCCGCCCCGGCCGGAACGTCTCCGCCGCCGCGAGCAGGTCGTCCACCGCGCGGTCGAGGTCGGCGTCGCAGTCGCGGGTCGCCGCGGCGAGAAGGTCCTGGTCGCCGGAGATCGGCAGGCGCAGGTCGAGCGCGAGGATCGGGTCCCCGCCGGGGGCGAGGTGCCCGTGGGGATGGCGGTCGATCCGCCGGCGCGCCTCTTCCGCCAAAAGGCGCATCGCCTCGGCGATCCTTGGCTCCATGATTCCATTGTACGAGCCCCCGCGTCCCGGTTTGCCGGGCCGCGCCCCGCGGGGGATCATCCCGCCGACGGAGGCACACATGTCCGAGAAACTGGCGATCGACGGCGGCGTTCCGGTCCGGACCCGCCCTTGGCCCAAGTGGCCCGTTCACGGCGAAAAGCACGAGCAGGCGCTGCTCGACGTCCTGCATTCCGGCGCGTGGGGCATCGGCGGCAAGCGCGTCGCGGAGTTCGAGCAGGCCTACGCCGACCTGCACAAGGCGAAGCACGGCGTGGCCTGCACCAACGGCACGGTGGCGCTGGAGATCGCGCTCTTCGCCGCGGGGGTCAAGCCGGGCGACGAAGTGATCACGTCGCCCTACACGTTCATGGCCAGCGCGCAGGCCGCGGTCGCGGTCGGCGCCGTGCCGGTCTTCGTGGACGTCGAGGAAGGGACGCACAACCTCGACCCGAAGCTGGTCGAGGCGGCGATCACCGACCGCACGGCGGCGATCATGCCGGTGCACATCGGCGGCCGTCCGGCCGACATGGACGCGCTGCTCGAGATCGGGCGGCGGCGCAAGATCGCGATCGTCGAGGACGCGGCGCAGGCCTGGATGGCCGCGTGGCGCGGCACGCCGGTCGGCGCGATCGGCGACTGCGGCGGCTTCAGCTTCCAGTCGAGCAAGAACATCACGGCCGGCGAGGGCGGGATCGTCCTCGCGAACGACGACGCGGTCTACCAGCGCGCCTGGTCGTACCACAACTGCGGCCGCGTGCTCGGCGGCGAGTGGTACCAGCACGACATCTCCGGCTACAACTTCCGGCTGACCGAGTTCCAGGCGGCGCTGCTCCTCGCGGGGCTCGAGGCGCTGCCGGCGCAGCAGGCGAAGCGGAACGCGGCGATGGCCGAGCTCGACCGGCTGCTCGCGGACGTGCCGGAGATCTCCACTCCGACGCCCGATCCGCGGATCACGGCCCACGCCGCGCACATCTACATGTTCCGCTTCGACCCCAAGAAGGTGAAGATCGCCAAGATGGACTTCGTGAAGGCGATGTACGCCGAGGGCGTTCCGGCGGGGCCGGGCTACACCCTGCCGGTCTACAAGCAGAACTTCTGGAAGTGGCTCGAGGACCGTCCGACCGCGACCGGAAGGCCGTGGCGCGAGTACGTCCGCGTGCCGTACGAGTCGTACAACCTGCCGGTCTGCGAGCGGCTCTGCGACGACACCGTCTGGATCAAGCAGGACGTGCTGCTCGGCGGCCCGGAAGAGATGGCCGACGTGGCCAAGGCGATCCGCAAGATCGTCGAGGCGCGGCGCGCCTGAGCCGCTCCCGAGGCGGCGCGATCGACGAGGGCCGGCGGCGACGCCGGCCCTTCGTCTTGCATCCCCGCGTAGAATCACCGCGATGAGCGAGATCATCCCCGGCATCGAGGCCGTCCCGCCGCCGACGCCGCGCGAGAGCGCGGTCGTCGCCGTGCTGCGGCGCGGCCCCGAAGGGTGGGAGGTGCTGCTCGGGCTGCGCTCGGGAAAGAGCAGCTTCTTCCCGCGCAACTGGGCCCTTCCCGGCGGCTCGCTCGAGGCCGAGGACGATCCGGACGCGCCGGGCGCGCACGCCCGCTGCGCGGCGCGCGAGCTGTTCGAGGAGACGGGGATCGCGATCGGCGCCGAGAAGCTGGTCTCCGTCGGCGTGAAGACGACCCCGCCGTTCCATCCGATCCGCTACCGGACCGAGTTCTTCGTCACGCCGGCGCCCCCGGGGCTGACGCTCCCGGCGAACGCCCCCTCGCCCGACGAGAACGAGGACCTGCGCTTCTGGCTCGCGGCCGAGGCGCTCGAGGCGTGGGACCGCGGCGAGATCCACTTCCCGCCGCCGCTGCCGCCGCTGCTGCGCGCCTTCGCGCGCGAGCGCGCGGCGCGCTTCGACCAGCTCCCGCGGCTGCTCGCGGTCGTCAGCGAGTTCGAGGAACGGACGCCGCGGAACGAGTTCCTGCCGTGGGTCTGGATGCTGCCGGTCGAGGCGGGGACGCTCCCTCCGGCGACGCACACCAACGTCTGGATCGCCGGCGGCAAGCGAGTCGTCGTCGTCGATCCCGGCGCCGCGTCGCGGGCCGACGTCGAGCGACTCTTCGAGGTCGTCGCGCGGCGGCTGCGGATCGGCGCCGAGCCGGAAGCGATCCTGCTGACGCACCAGCACCGGGACCACGTCGCCGCGGCGGCGGAGCTCGCCGCGCGGCTGCGCGTCCCCGTGCGCTGCCACGCGGCGACGGCGGCGACGCTGTCCGCGCGCGGCTTCGAGGGGCCGCTGCGCGGCGACCTCGAGGACGGGACGCGGCTCGATCTCGGCGGGACGACGATCGTCGCGCACCACACGCCGGGGCACGCGCCGGGGCACCTGATCTTCGAGATTCCCGAGCGGCGCGCCGCCCTCTGCGGCGACCTGCTCTCCGGCTTCTCGTCGATCGTGATCGATCCGGGCGACGGCGGCGACATGGGGCAGTACGTCGCCTCGCTGCGCCGGGCGCAGGAGCTGGAGATCGATCTCTACTTCCCGGCGCACGGTCCGCCGCTCGGCCGCCAGGCGCTCGCCGCGGCGCTCGCGCACCGCGCGGAGCGCGAGG
>JAJFTU010000102.1 GCA_021372775.1 bacterium
GTGACCAACCCGATCGTCAACTCGTTCAAGCGGCTCGTCCCCGGCTACGAGGCGCCGACCAACATCGCCTGGTCGGAGCGGAACCGCAGCCCGCTGGCCCGCGTTCCCGCGCGCCGCGGCGTCGGCACGCGGATCGAGGTCCGCATGCCCGACCCGTCGTGCAACCCCTACCTCGCCTTCGCGGCGATGCTCTGCGCCGGGCTCGACGGCATGGACAAGAAGATCGACTGCGGCCCGCCGGTCAACAAGGACATCTTCCAGATGAGCGAGCGCGAGAAGCGGCGCCTCAGGATCGAGAACCTGCCGGCGAACCTCAAGGAGGCGGTCGAGGCGCTGGAGAAGGACAACGTGGTGCTCGACGCGCTCGGCCCGCACATCGCCGAGCACTTCATCGCCGGGAAGCTGCAGGACTGGCACGACTACATCAGCGTCGTCCATCCCTGGGAGCTCGAGCGCTACCTTTCGGTGCACTGACCGACCTGCCCGCGGCGCGGCCGGCGCGGGCGCGCGGGCGGCGATCGACGGGGGAGGCGCGGCGACGCGCCTCCCGTTTCGCGTCGGGGGAGACGGCCGTTTGACCCTGCGGGGCTTTCGCCGCAGACTCCGCGCGGGCCATCAGGGGGTCCTTCAGGCCCTGCGGAGACAACGAATGACGAATCGCTGGACGTGGGTGGCGCTCGGCGCGGCGCTCGTCGCGCTGGGACTTTCGGGATGCAAGCAGAAGGCCGCGCAGCCGGCGGCCGCTCCGGCGGGCGCGGCGGCGAGCGAGTCGGTCGTGGCCAAGTTCGCCGGCGGCTCGGTCACCACGGCCGA
The DNA here is from genome assembly GCA_021372775.1 of bacterium. Lineage (NCBI taxonomy): Bacteria > bacterium. The sequence continues at coordinate 814 of JAJFTU010000102.1, forward strand.
GCTCGAGAAGGAGATGAAGCCGGTCCGCGTCCAGTTGGATCGAAAGCGCTGGATGGCCGAGCAGCAGGAGCGGACCAACGCGCTGAAGCAGTTGGTCGCGAAGAAGCTCATGGCGGCCGAGGCGACGAAGCGCGGCACGAACGAAGAGGGGCTGATGCGCGACCTGGCCTCCAAGGTGCCGCCGCCGAGCGAGACCGAGCTGAAGTCGTTCTACGAAGCCAACAAGGGCCAGATGGGCGGCGCGCCGTACGAAGCGATGCGGCCGCGGATCGGCCAGTACCTGATGAGCCAGCGCTTCCAGCAGGCGCAGGGGCAGCTGCTCGACCAGCTCGCCTCGCAGGCCAACATCCAGATCACGCTCGCGCCGGAGCCGGGGCCGCGCGTCGAGATCGCCGCGGTCGGGCCGAGCAAGGGGCCGCAGAACGCGCCGGTGACGGTGATCGCCTTCTCCGACTTCCAGTGCCCGTACTGCGCGAAGGCCCGCGAGGCCGTGGACCAGGTCGTCAAGACCTACGGCGACAAGGTGCGGGTCGTCTTCCGCGACTACCCGCTGCCGATGCACCCGATGGCCGCCAAGGCGGCCGAGGCCGGGCAGTGCGCGGCCGCGCAGGGGAAGTTCTGGGAGCTGCACGACTACCTCTTCGCGCATCAGGACAAGCTGGCCCCGGCGGACCTCAAGGCCGCGGCGCGGCAGGTCGGCCTGGACGGCGGCAAGTTCGACGGCTGCCTCGACGGCGGGCAGATGGCCAAGACGGTGGAAGAGAGCGTCGCCGCGGGCAAGGACGCGGTGGTCGAGGGAACGCCGTCGTTCTTCATCAACGGCCAGCTGATGCCGGGTCCGGCGACGTTCGAGAGCTTCAAGCTGATGATCGACGCGGAGCTGAAGCGGCTCGGCCGCTGACCGTTCCGCGGAGTGCTTGAGCGGGGCGTCCTTCGCGGGCGCCCCGCTCTTCTTTTGACCGCGGCCGCGCGAAGGCCGGCGCGGGAAAGAAAAAGGCCGGCGCGCCGCAAAGGCGTCCGGCCAAGTCGTTTTCGAAGAAGGTGATCGCGGACCCGCGGGCCCGCCGAAACGTCAAGCGGTGATGGCGGCCGTGTGGCGGTAGGCGCCAAGGATCAGGAAGCCCTTGTTCGTCTCGACAGCCATCCAATTGCGGTAGACCTTGTTGCGGTTCAGATCCAGGACGTAGGCCACGCCTTCGAAGTTGAAGTCGATGAGCTTCGGTTCCTGGGTCGGCTGCACCCGACGGCTGCGGGTGGTCTTGCGAAGCGAGCTGCTCGTCATGGCTTGTTGCCCTCGACGCGAGCGCCCGTTGGGGGGCCGCGAAAGTTCAC
>JAJFTU010000103.1 GCA_021372775.1 bacterium
AGGGCGCGCAGCGCTCGGACGAGCGTGTCGCCGAGCACGGCGTTGCGCAGGTGGCCGATGTGCGCCGCCTTGTTGGGATTGATGTTCGTGTGCTCGACGATCACCTTGCCCGGCTTCGGTTCTTCCGCGGGGCGTTCGCCGAGGAGCGTGCGCACCGCTTCCGTCTGATCGACGCGCAGGTTGACGAAGCCGGGGCCGGCGATCTCGGCCGCGGCGACGCCCGGCGCGGCGGCGAGCGCCTCGGCGAGCTTCGTCGCGATCTCGCGCGGCGGACGGCGCAGCTGCTTGGCGAGGGACAGGGCGAGCGGCGTGGCCAGGTCGCCCATCGAGGGATTCGGCGGGAAATCGACCGGCGCGCGGTCGATCTCGACGCCCAGAGTCCGGCGCGCCGTTTCGGCGACGACGGAGCGGAGGTCGGCAAAGATGTCGTACATGGCGCGGATTGTAGCCCGAAGCGCCGACCGGCGCGCCGCCGGTCAGGGGGCGGGGCGCAGCGCGACCGCGGGACCGGCGACGCGCAGCCCCGCGGCGGTCACGGCGACGACGCGGTAGAAGGCGCGGCGCCGCGCGGCGGGAGCGGCGTCCACGACGACGTATTCGGCGCCGTCGCGCGCCAGCGCGGGAACCGGCGCCGCACGCAGCGGGCGCCACGGGCCGTCCGACGAAGACGCGCGTTCGACGGTCCAGCCGAAGATCCCGCCTTCCCACGCCGTGGACCAGGCGATCTCGACCTCTCCCGCGGCGGTGGGACGCGCGGCGAAAGCGGCCAAGCCGAAGAGCCCCTCTTCGGCCGCCGGCTCGGCGGAGAGACGCATCGCGCCGTCGCCGCCGTCCGCCTCGGGGCGGCCGAGCAGCAGCGTCGCTTCGTCGTAGTCGGACCACGGCACGAGCGCGCGGAACGCGCCGTCGGCGTCGGGCGCGAGAGGCGCGGCGTCGAAGGCGCCGTCGCGGCGACGCGCCAGCAGCAGCGCCGACCAGCCGGCGGCGGCGGGCGCCGCGGCGACGACCGAGCCGGACGGATGGCGCGGATCGGGAACGATCCGCACGACGGCCGCGCCGAGCGGCTCGACCGGAATGGCGGGGGAGACATCGGCGGCGGAGACCCGCTCGATCCTCGCGGCGAAGCGGGCCGGCGGCGTCCCGGCGGCGATCAGGCGCGCCCCGGCGCGGAGCTGCAGCTCGACGAGCGAGACGCCGGCCGTCCGGCGGCAGGCGGCGTCGATCGCCGCGAAGGCCGTTTCGTTGTCGCCGCGCGCGGCGAGCGCGCGCCACGAGAGGGCGAGCAGGCGCTCGGCGCGCTCGGGACCGGCGGCGGCGAACAGCGCGGCCGCGCCGCGCGCGAGAAGACGATCGTCCGCCCCGAGGCCGCGTTCGGCGTGATTCCAGCGCGCCGCCGCGGCGCGGGCGGCGGCGGGGGCGTTTCCCGACGCCCGCTCGGCGAGCCAGGCGCTCGAGGCTTCGCGCCACGCCGCGGGGGCGTCGGCGTCGAGCGCGGCGAAAACCAGTTGGGCGACGCCGCGCGCGGCCTGGTCGGCCAGCGCGTCGTCGTCGGCGCGGGGATCGACGACGACGTAGCCCGACGCGCCGCGCCCGGCGGGGGCGCGCGCTTCGAGCGCGACCGCGCCGTCGCCGTCGGCGGTCGGGGCGAGGAAGACGTCGAGCTCGCCGTCGCCGTCGTCGAGCGGCGCGAAGCCGAGCGCCTTCGCGGCGTCGAGGACCTTCGTCGCCGCGCGCAGCGCGGCGCCGGCGCGCTCCGCGTCGTCGGCGTCGGCGTAGTGGACGCGCACCGCCGGCCGCGACGCCGCCGTCGAGAGTTCCCGCCCGGCGGGCCGCGAGGCCGGCGACGGATCGGCCGCCGCCCAGGTCGCGGCGAGCGCGCAGGCGAGAAGAGCGGCGAGGCGCGGCGCGCCGGTCATCGTTCGTTCTGCTCCATCGTGTCGGCGTCCTCGGCGTCGCGGACGTCGTCGTCGCCGCCCGCCGGAGCGGGGGACGGGGCGCCTTCGGCTTCCGGGACGGACCGCGGCTCGGGAAGGGCGTCGCCCGACGAAACGGGACCGGTCGGCGCGGTGACGTCGTCCTCGTCGGCGAAGCGGACGACGACGACGCTGATGTTGTCCTCGCCGCCGGCGGCGTTGGCCGCCTCGACGAGCCGTTCGCCCGCCAAGTCGACGTCGTCGGCGCAGGCCTCGACGAGGGCGAGGATCCGCTCGTCGTCGAGCATCGTGTTCAGGCCGTCGGAGCAGAGGAGAAGCGTGTCGCCGGGGGCGGCGTCCGACTCGAGGATGTCGGGGGCGACGACGGTGCCGCTGCCCAGGGCGCGGGTCACGACGTTGCGGCGCGGATCGCGCGCGGCCTGCTCGCGGGAGAGCATGCCGAGGCGCACGAGCTCGTTGACGAAAGAGTGGTCGGAGGTGAGCTGGTGGAGCTCGCCGTCGCGGACGAGATAGGCGCGCGAGTCGCCGACGTGGGCGATGCAGAAGCGGGCGCCGTCGGCGAGGGCGGCGACGACCGTCGTCCCCATGTGCCGGCACTCGGGGTTCGCCTCGCCGCGCGCCGCGATGCGCCGGTTCGCTTCCTCGATCGAGCGCCGCAGGAGATCGGGCAGATCGGCGCCCTCCTCCCGCGGTCGGCAGAGCATCTGCGTGATCGTCTCGACCGCCAGGCTCGAAGCGACCTCGCCGGCGGCGTGCCCCCCCATGCCGTCGGCGACGGCGAAGACGCCGTGCTCGACGTCGATCAGCACGGAGTCTTCGTTGTGCGGCCGCACCCGGCCGCGGTCGGTCAGGCCGGCCCCCGAGATCTTCATAGAGCGTTGCCCTGTTCGGCCCGGTCCCGGCGCGCCGGCGGGCGGTTGTCGCCTTGCAGTCGCTCGAGCAGCTGCAGGGCGGCGGTGTTGTCGGGCTCGCGGCGGAGGACCTCGCGCAGCGCGCGTTCCGCGCGGCGCTCGTCGCCGCGCGCCTTGGCCACGCACGAGAGATTGAGCCACGCCGCGAGGCAGTCCGGGTTGAGGCGGGCGCAGCGCTGGAACTCCTCCGCGGCCTCGTCGATCCGTCCCCCCTCGGCGAGCGCGACGCCGAGATAGTTGTGGACGTCGGCGTAGAGCGGGAACGCCTCGGCGGCGGCGCCGAACTCCTCGGCGGCGTCTTCCCACCGCTCGGCCCGCAGCGCCTTCATGCCGGCGGCGAAGCGGCGCCGGAACGACTCGATCCCTTCGCGGAACGTCTCGACGTAGATGCCGCGGGCGTCGTCGAGGAGGCCTTCGGCCAGCGCCTGTTCGGCGTCCTCGAGGCGCGCGCGGGCGGCGCGTTCCCGCGCCTCGAGCGCGGCGCGAAACGCCGCGCGGGCGCCGTCCGCGTCGCCGCGCGCGAGCTGCGCGAACCCCAGCTTCAAGTGGGCGCCGTCGAAGTCGGGGCTGATGAACGCGGCGCGCCGATATTCATCCACCGCCTCGTCGCCGAGCTCGAGCTTCTCCAGCGCCGCCCCCAGCTTGAGGTGGATGTCGGGATAGTCGGGGATCGCGGCCAACGCCGCGCGGTAGGCGTCCGCGGCGGCCTCGTATTCGCCGGCGGCCATCTGCTCGTCGGCGGCGAAGACGTGCGCCTCGACGAGGTACCGCTCGGCGGTCCGCCGGTCGGCGGCGGTGAGGTCGGCGTCTTCTTCGAGGGCGCGCGCGAAGAATTCCGCGGCCGGACCCATCTCGCCGCGATGAAAATGGAACAGGCCGGACTTGAGGTGGTAGCTCCTCAATTGGGCCCGGACTTCCTTCAGCACGCGCATCGCCGTCCCGTTGCGCTCCTCCGTGCGGAGCGCGTCGCGCAAACAATGTAACGCAATTCGCCGCCGCCCGTCCGGCTAATGTTTCGTGACCGGCATCCGCACGCGGCGCCGCGCCTCGCGCATGTCGACGACCCTCTTCGCCTGGCGCCGCACGGCCTCGGAGATGTTGCGGTTCTTCAGCAGGAGCTTCAGGTCGCGGTCGTTGAGGGTCTGCGTGAAGCCGGCCGCGAGTTCCAGGGGACAGCGCGGGTTGCGCACCAGCGCGAGCTGGATCTTGTAGACCTGCGAGAAGTCGCGGTGGCGCGCGACGAGGCGCAGGACTTCCTGGTCGACGTTGCGGCTGTTGGCCGCGCTTTCCGCCTCGGCGGCGGTGAACTTCGGGTTCTTGACCACGGCGGTCGAGACGCAGCGGTTGCTGTCGCGGATCAGCAGCGTCCGCGCCTCGCGTCCGCCGAAGAGGGCGATGCGCAGCTTCTGCCCCACGTTGAGCCGCTGCAGCTTGGCGACGAGCGTGAGGTCGTCCTCGTCCTCCGTCTCGCCCATCAGCTCGCTGCGGTCGCCGAGCTTGCCGAGGTCCAAGCCGAGCTGCGGAAGCAGCGCCTCGACCTCCGCGTCGATCCCGAGCGCGGCGAGGAACGGATCGCGCGCCGGGGTGGCCGCGGCGGCCAGCGTCTCCTCGATCGGCTCCGGCTTCTCCTCGGCGCCGGCGCGCTTGCGCTGCTCGTCGAGATAGTCGAGCAGGCGCGCGCGGTCGGCGCCGCCGAGCGCGGGGTTCTCGGCGAGCAGGCGCCCGAGTTCCGGATCGTCGTCGAGGGCGCGGTTGTTCGCGGCGAGCGCGGCGAGGGCCGACGCGAGGGCGGAGGCGGCGATCGGGCGCAGCGCGGCGCCGGCGAGGGCGGACGAGGCCGCGAGGCGCGCCGACGCGCGCGGCCAGCGCGACGGACAGGAGGCGAGGAAGAGCAGCGCCGCTTCGTCGGCCTCGGGATCGTCGACGACGAGATCGGCCGCCGCGGCGTCGAGCGCGGCGAGCGACGCCGAAGCGGCGGCGGCGACTTCCGCGTCCGCGTCGCCGGCCAAGGCGACCTGCGCCGCGATCAGTTCGGCGGGGGTCAGCGGCAGCGCGCCCTTCGCGGCCGCGACTTTTGCGGGGCGGGGCGCCGTTCCCGCGCGCACCGCCGCGAGCAGGCGCGCGCCGAGGCCGGCGGGATCGCTCATCGCATCGGACTCGTCGGGACGGCGGGCGGCGCGGCCGGCGCGTGGTGATGGATGTAGTAGGGAACGCCGACGGCGGCGGCCGCGGCGAGCAGGACGACGAGAAGGATCCACAGCAACGGCTTCAGCCGGCGGCGGTCGTCCGCCTCCGCCGCGGCGGCCGCCGCGCGCCGATGGGCGCGCACGTGTCCCCACTCGTGTCCCTGCGGCTTCCGCTGCCGTTCCTGCCGCCCGACCTCGTAGAGGTAGGCGTTGAGCATCTCGTTCTCGTCGGCGCCGATGAAGCGCGCGACCGAGCGGATGAAGCCGCGCGTGAAGACGCCGGCGGGGAGATAGGTGAAGTCGTTCCGCTCGAGCGCTTCGAGGTAGCGGAGGTTGATCTTCGTCGCGTCCGACACGTCGCGCAGGGCGACGCGCCGGAGCTCGCGCTCGCGGCGCAGCGCATCGCCGAACGACAACTGGGCATGCTGGATCTCTTCGGCGCTGGCCGGCATGGCGGGACGCATAATAAGTGTCCCGGCGGAGGGGTGTCAATCCGCGTCGCGGGCGCATCTTGCGTCCGTTCAAGATTTTGGCCCCTTCGGACGGGGCCCCGGGAGCGGCCCGCCGTTCGAACCGGGTCAGTGGACCGCGCTGCGCGCCGGCGCGGAGGCCGCGATTCTGGCGACGGCCGCCGCGGCCCGCTCGACGTCCTCGGGGGGCGTGTCCGGGGCGATCGCCGCGCGGATCAGACCCGCCTGCAGCCCCGAGGGAAGCGGGAGCGGCGCCGCCGTCAGCGCGTCGCCGGCGTCCACGTCGACGCCGAACGCCTCGGCGAGCAGTTCGGCGGCCTCGACCGCCGGCCAGCCGGGGAGGGCGAACGTGGCGACGCCGGGCGCCGACGGGCGGTCTCCGAGCGGCCAGACGCGCGCCCCCGGCGCGTCGGCGAGGCGGCGGCGGAAGATCGCGTCGATCTCGGCCGTCGCCGCGGCGCGCTCCTCTTCGCGGGCGGACGTTCGCTTGCGCGCGGCGATCCCCCAAGTCCCGGTCTTCGCGCCGTCCCAGCGGTCGAGCGCGGCGAGAACGGCCAGCGTCCGCGCGGCGACCTCGGGAGGCGGCGGCGCGTAGCGGGCGAAGGTCAGGTCGAGAACCAGCGAGACGTCGGGGACGGCGCAGATCTCGGCGAAGGCGCGGAGCGGCGCCTCCACCCCGAGAGGCGAGGCGGCGCCGAGCAGGACCAGCGCGCCGCCCGCGGGGCGCTCCGACACCGCGAGGCGCAGCGAGGGGACGTCGGCCACGCCGTCGCGCGTCGGCGGGAGGACCGCCATCTCGTCCCCTTCGCGGCGGGCGATCGCCGCCGCGGCCGCGAAGAGCGCGGGATCGTCGCCGCCGCACAGGACGAGACGCCGCGGGCCGCGGGCCGCGGGACGGCGCTCGACGAGCCGGGCGAGCGCGGCCTCCGCGCCGCCCGGACAGGCTTCGTCCCAGCCGAGCCGTCCCGGCGCCGCGGCGCGCGGCCGCCGCCGGGGCTCGCCCGGCGCCGGGGCGGACGCCCAGCGCATGAAGATCCCGTTCGCCATGAGGTTCGCATCGGCCGCGGAGCCGAAAACGTGAGAGGGGGCGGCGGCGGGCCGTCAGCGTTGCGGCGCGAGCAGGGCGGGCATCCGTTTCACCGCGCCGGTCCGGATCTCCTCCGAAACGGGGCGCGGGCCGAGCCACGACTCGAGCAGGGCCTTCGCCAGCGGGACCGAGGTCACGGCGCCGCGCAGCCGGCCGCCGCGGGCCAGCGCGACCCGCCCGCCCGGGCCGAAGACGAGGGCGACCTCGTCTCCTTGCCGCAGCGGCTCGTTCCAGAGCGCGAGGAACGCCTGACGGGCCGGATCGCCGGGCGGAACGCCGCGCTCCATCGCGTCGTCCATCGCCTCGCGCATCTTGTCCGCTTCCACCTTCCGCACGAACCGGAGGACGGCGGCCCGCTCGCAGGGAAGCGCGACGAGGGCTTCGTAGAACGAGGGATCGCGCCGCAGCTCCTCCGCCGTCTTGCCCGCCCATCGCGCGAGCGGCCCGCGCGCGGCCTCCGCGTCGACGTAGAAGCCGAAGGCGTAGACCTTGAAGATCAGCTTGCTCCGGACGCCGGTTCCGGCGAGTTGTAGCGCCCTGGAG
>JAJFTU010000104.1 GCA_021372775.1 bacterium
GCCTACGCCGCCGCGCGGTGCGCGGAATTGCTTCCCGAGTGCTCCGTGGCGTCGGCGGGCCTGCACGCGACGGCCGGCGCGGCGCCGCCCCGCGCCGCGGTCGCCGCCGCGCGGGAGCGCGGTCTCGACTTGTCGGCGCACCGCGCGACGCCGCTCGGCGCGCTTCCCGACAGCACAGGAACGATCTACTTCGTGATGGAGCCGTGGCAGCGTCGCGCGGTTCGCCGGCGGCGCGGCGACGCGCGGCGGCGGATTCACCTGCTCGGCGCGCTGGCGTCGCCGCCGGTCGTCGCGATCGCCGATCCCTACGGCGGTCCGCCGGAGCGGTTCGCCGCGGCGTTCGCCCTGATCGACGACGCGACGCGGCGTCTCGTCGAGGCGGTGCGCGCGGCGCGCGGACGGAGCGCGCGATGAACGGCGACGCGGCGCCGCGGCGGCTGCTCTATCTGCTCGGAGACCTGGGCGGCGGGACGGGCAACCACCTGCTGTCGATGCTTAGGCGGTTCGACGCCGCGCGCTGGGACGCGAGCGTTTTCACCTGGGCGCCGTACACCGCGCGGCCGGTGGACGGCGTCGCGGTCCGCCGGCTGCGCCGCGCGCCGAAGCCGCTCGACCACTTCCCGGTCGCGCAGGCGTTCCATCTCGCCGCGGCGCGCCGCGCGGCGCGCGAGCTCCGGCCGAGCGTCGTCCACGCCTACTTCTTCTGGGCGATCATCTACGCGCGGCTGCTCAAGAAGGCCGGCTTGATCGAGCGGCTCGTCGAGAACCGCGAGGACGAGGGGTTCAACTGGGGGCCCAAGGAGTACCGCCTCCTGCGCTGGACGCGCGGCGCCGTGGACCGCGTCGTCTGCGTGTCGGAGGGCGTGCGGGCCGTCGTGCGTCGGCGCGAGCTGCTGCCGGAGTCGAAGCTCCTCGTGATCCGGAACGGCGTCGAGGATCTCGCGCCGTCGTTCGACCGGGCGGCGGCGCGGGCCGGCCTGCGCGCCGAGCTGGGCGTCCCGCCCGACGCCCCGCTCGTCGGGATGGTCGCCAACTACCAGCGGGCGGTGAAGGGGATCGACGACTTCCTCGCCGCCGTTCCGCTGATCCTGCGCGACGTTCCCGAGGCGTGGTTCGTCGTGGCCGGCGGGGGGGACCGCGAAGGACGCCTCCGGGCGCTGCGCGACGCCGGCTTGGAGGCGCGGGTTCTCCTGCCGGGCTACCGCCCCGACATCCACCGCGTCTACGCCGCGATGGACGTCTCCGTCCTCACCTCGCGCAGCGAGGGTCTGTCGCTGACGCTGCTCGAATCGATGGTCCACGGCTTGCCGGTCGTCGCCACCGCCGTCGGCGGGAACCCGGAGGTCGTCGTCGAGGGCGCGACCGGTCACCTGACGCCGCCGGGCGAGGCGGCGGCCTTCGCGTCGCGCGTCGCGTCGCTGCTGCGCGATCCGGAACGCCGCGCGGCGATGGGGCGGAGCGCGCGGGAGGAGGCGCTGCGCCGCTTCTCGCTGGGGGCGGCGGCGCGCGCCTATCAGGACTTCTACGCCGGACTGCTCGCCGCCGACTGATCGTCGGGCGCGGGGAAGACGACGCGGTTCAGTCCGGCGAGCAGGCCGACCATGATCCAAAGCGGCGGATACCACGCCGCCGAGAGGAACGCCCCGCAGGCGAGCACGGCGAAGAGCGCGGCGGCCATCGCGCGGCTCAGCATCGACGCCGCGGCGAGGTTCCCGTCGTCGGGCCGCCGCCGCGCGGCGCGCAGGATCTTCCGGTGGGTCCGGAAGCACCACCAGAGCACGATCGTGAACGGGACGACGCCGGCGAGCCCCTGTTCGGCGAGGACGGTGAAGTAGATCGAGTGGCAGACCCGTCCCCACATGTGGTGGCCGCTCTGGTCGGCGTAGACCTGGTCCTCGTAGAGCGGCGCGGCGATGCCGAAGTTGCGCGTGCCGACGCCGGCGAACGGATGGTCCGCGAACATCCGCGTCGCCAGCTTCCAGTAGTAGATCCGCTTCGCGCCGGTGTCGTCGTTCTCGTCCGCGGTCCGGATCGACCGGACCTCGCTCCAGTAGTTCGCGGGCGCGACGGCGACCAGCAACAGGGCGACCGCGGCGCCGAGAACGAGGAGTCGGCCGCGGCGCGGCCCGGTGACCAGAAGGAAGACCCAGATCGCGACCAGCCCGACGAAGCCGCCGCGCGAAAGCGTGAAGGCCGAGGTGAGCGCGCAGAGCGCGACGACGGCGATCAGGACGACGCGGCGGAACAGGCGGCGCTCGCCGAAGAGCAGGTACACGGAGATCGCGGCCGCGGCGTTCAGCGCGAGCGCGAGGTCGTTCTCGTCGCCGAGCCAGCCGCCGAGGCCGACCCCGCCGTGGAGGATGCCGTGCACCGCCGTCGGCACGTGGAGGAGCGCGTACGCCCAGAGCAGCAGCCGCACGTCGCCGACCGTCTCGACGATCGCCGCCGTCGGAAAGACGCAGAGGACGGCGAGCGTCGCGTACTCCTGGAAGCCGACGAAGGCGCGGTAGTTGTTCGCGGCGAACGGCACCTGCGCCGCCATCACGCCGACCAAGAACAGCATGCAGGCGATCGGCGCCGAGATGAACCAGCGGCGGCGGGCGAGAAAGACGACCGTCAGCCAGATCGCGGCGATCAGGCCGGGGCGCAGCGCGCCGAGCGCCGGCGCCCAGGCCATCGGCCGCGCGCACTCGATCAGCAGATAGAAAAGCGCCGGCAGAAGGCGCGTCCACGACGCCGGACCCGCCCCCGCCCTCGCCCCCGCGACCGGCGCCGCCTCGCGCGCCGCGCGCAGCGGCGGCGTGGCCCACAGCCCGCCCGCGCGCCTCTCGCCCGACTCCGGGCCGTCGAACCCGCGGACGGCCACGCTAGGCCTCCTTCGCGGCGCGCCGGAACGCCTCGCCGACGAACGCGACGGCGCGCGGCGAAAAGCCCGGCGAGACCGGCAGCGTGAGCAGCCGGTCGGCGAGCGCGCGCGCCCCGGTCGGCGGCGCGAACTCCGCCGCGAGCCAAGGTTGGACGCCCGGGATGTCGGCGAGGCACGCGGGGTACATCGGGCTCGCCCACACGCCGTTCCGCCGCATCGACGCGAGGGCGCGGTCGCGCGCCGCGCGGTTCGGCGCGAGCGCCGGGAAGCGGAGCCACCCGTCCTCCTCGCGGAGACGCGGGACGCGCCAGCCCGGCGCGGCCTCGACGTAGGGGCGCAGCGCGCGCGCGACGTCTCCCCGCGCGCGGCGCAGCTCCGGCAGACGTTCCAACTCGCGAAGGGCGAGGCGGCCCTGCCAGTGGTGAAAGCGGCGCCGCGGGGCGAACTGCGGATCGAAGACGGTCGCGCCGACGCCGAGGAACGGGACGCGTTGCAGCGCGCCGAAGAACGGCGGCCGCCCGAGCGCGATCTCCGCGAGCAGCAGCGCGGCGCGGCGCCACCCGCCGCCGCGGGCCGGCGCGTCGATCGCCGGGGCCAGCTCCCCGCCGAGCACCGCGCCGCCGCCGCCGAGCGGAAAGAGCTTGCCGCGCGCGAACGACAGCAGAACGAAGTCCGCGCCGGACCGCGGCGCGGGCCATGTCTGCGCGGCGTCCTCGATGAGCGGGACGCCGCGTCCGCCGGAGCGCAGCGCGGCCGCCAGACGCGCGACGTCGAGCGAACGGCCGAAGAGATGGCCGCCGATCGCCGCCGCGAGCCGCGGACTCGGCCGAAAATCGTCGAGCGCGAGGTCGAGCGTTTCCGGATCGACGTCGGCGAGCCGCAGCTTGAGGCCGGCGCGCGCCGCGGCCGAGGCGACGCTCCAGCAGGTGTAGGCGGGAACGAGGACCTCGTCGGCGTCGGGGCCCGCTTCGCGCGCCAGCGCGGCGAGCAGCGCGGCGAGCGCGCTGCGGCCGTCGCCGAAGAGCGCGGCGTGCGGAAGACCGGCGTCGGCGCAGAGGCGACGACCGAAGCGCCGCGCGGCGTCGTCGTCCGCGCCGGCGACGGCGGCGACGACGGCCCGCGGGCGAAGCGCCACCGCGGCGGGGGGGATCGCGCGGAGCGCGCCGAAACCGAAGGCCGCAAGACCGCCGGCGCGCGGCCCCGATTCGCGATGTCCCGACATGCGTCCTTTCCGCCCGCTCACCGCCGGCGCCGGCGTCGCTCGACGGCGTCGTCGTAGACCTCGAGGACGCGGTCGGCCGTGGTCCGGACGGAGAAGGTACGGAGAAACTCGTCGCGCAGCGCCGCGCCGCGGCGTCGCCGCAGTTCCGGATCGGCGACCAAGCGGGCGACGGCGGAGGAGAGCGCGCCGAGATCGTCCGGCGGCGCGAGGAACTCGTCGCGCGGCAGGACTTCGGGGAGACCTCCGACGCTCGTCGCGACGACGGGAACGCCCGCGCGCATCGCCTCGAGCACGACCATCGGGTGTCCCTCGTGATCGGAGGAGACGACGAGAACGTCGAGCGCCGCGACGACGGCGGCCCCGTCCTCGACGTGGCCGAGGAACGAGACGCGGCCGTCGAGCCCGCGCGCCGCGGCCTCCGCCTTCATCGGCGCCTCGAGCGATCCGGCCCCCGCCACCACGCCGCGCACCGCGACGCCGCCGACGACGGGGCCGAGGCCGGCGAGGATCTCGAGGAAACGGTCCGGCCGCTTGATCCGCTCCAGACGGCCGACGAAGCCGACGAGCGCCGTCCCCGCGCGGCCGCGGAGCAAGTCCGCCCGCGGGGCCGCCGGAGACTCGGGAAGGCCGTTGTGGACGACGTCCACCGTCCGCCGCGGGCCGCGCAGACGCTCCGCCAACTCCTGCGAGACCGCGATCCAGCGCCCGCCGAACGTCCGCGTCAGCGCGCCGTCGATCAGCGCCGCCGCGCCGCGCCCCGAGCGCTCGACCGAGGGCGGCATGCCGTGGGCGGTCCGCACGTGCGCGATCGGCCTTCCGGCGACCGCCCACGCCGCCAACAGGTGCTCCTTGTAGCGGTGGCTGTGGACGACGTCGGCGTTCCACTCCCCCGCCGCGCGGCGCACGGCGCGCGCGAGGGAGACCAAGCCGCGCCCCCGCTCCGGCTCGACTTGGACCGGCACGTCGGCCTCGCGCAGCTCCCGCGCCAGTTGTCCCTCGTTCAGCACGATCGCCCGCGGCTCGATCCCCCGTCGGCTCCGCAGCTCGCGCAGCAGGGCGCAGGTCGCCGTCTCGGCGCCGGCCCACAGATCCCCCGAGATGATGTGCAGGCAACGCATCCGGCCCCGCCGCTCCCTCGCCGCGCCGGCGGCGCCCGCGACATCGAAGCGCCCGCCGCTCCCGGCGCGTACACATATCATAGTTCGGTCAAGCCGAGTTCCCGGCCGCGGGATCGGCGCCGAGGGGAGCGCTTCCGGGATGAGACTCGATTTCGTCGTGCCCACGTTGAACGCCGAGCGCGACTTGGCGGCGTGCCTGCAGTCGATCCGGCGGGCGATGCGGCCGGGCGACGGCTTGGTCGTCGTGGACAACGGCTCGGCCGACCGCACGGTCGAGATCGGGCGCGCCCTCGGCGCGCCGGTCGTCGCCGCGCCCGGCGAGACGATCGGCGCGCTGCGCAACATCGGGGCCCGCGAAACCGGCGGCGAAGCGCTGGCCTTCGTCGACGCCGACTGCGTCCTCGACGCCGGCTGGCGCGACGCCGTCGAGCGCGCGCTCGACGATCCGCGCGTCGCCGCCACCGGCGCCAAGTACCTCGTTCCGGACGGTGCGCGTTGGATCGAGAGCGCCTGGTTCTCGCAGCGCCGCCGCCGCGCGGGCCCGGCCTCGTACATCAACTCCGGCAACCTCGTCGTGCGCCGGCAGGCGTTCTCCGCGGTGGGCGGATTCGCCGAGGACCTCTGGACCGGCGAGGACGCGGAGCTCGGCCTTCGTCTTGCGCAGGCCGGCTTCCTCGTGTTCGAAGATCCGCGGATCGCCGCCGTCCATCTCGGGAATCCCAAGACGCTGCGCGCCTTCTACCGCAAGCAGCGCTGGCACGCCGCGGGGATGCTCGGCACGTTCCGCCGCTCGTGGTGGGACAAGCCGCTGGTGATGACCTGCCTCTTCGGCGCGAGTCTCTGCGCCGGCGCCGCGCTGCTTCCGCTGACGGCGCGCGGCGCGGCGTGGGGCGTCGCCGCCGCGGCGTTGGTCTGTTGGGCGCCGGCGGCCTGCGCGCTCTACCGCGCCGCGGAGTGTCGGGACGGCCGGCGGGCGCCCGCGCTCTTCGTGCTCTACGCCGTCTATCTCGCGGCGCGGCTGAGCGCGCTGGCCGGCGCGGTGCTCGCCCCCGCCCGCCGGCCTCGCCGCGGATGACGCGCGCGCGGCGGGCGGCGACGGCCGCGCGGCCGCCGTTCCGCCGCGCGGCTTCTTCGCCCTTCGCGGCGGACGGTCGCTGCAAGGCGGCGCCGTCGTCGTCCGGGGCGCGGGCGTCGGCGCCGCTTCCGGCCGCCGTGCCCCGAACGGGCGATTTGCGTCGGAATCCCCACACTTTCGTAACCGGGCGTCGTCAAACCGACGTCTTCGACCGCGATCGCGCCGACCGTAGCGGGTTCTCCTTGGCGAAGAGCGGGCGCCGCGCGTGGCACGGCCCTTGCTTTGTTCGGAGTTGCCCGCTCGGTCGGAGCATGAGGAGTTCATGATGTCCTTCGCCTGGTTGAAGACTCGAGTCGCCGCCGCGGCGCTGACGGTTGTGCTGCTCGGCGGTTCCGCCGCTTTCGCCGCGGGGAAGACCTACTACGTCGACGGTTCCGCGACCGGCTGCGGCGGGAAAGCGTGCAGCGACTCCAACACCGGCTTGACGGAGGCGACCGCTTTC
This sequence comes from bacterium, assembly GCA_021372775.1. Taxonomy (NCBI): domain Bacteria; species bacterium. The sequence continues at coordinate 6,784 of JAJFTU010000104.1, forward strand.
GCGACGCCGCAGGGATGCGTCGCCAACATGTCCGGCGGCGACACCTGCCTGATCAAGAACGGCACGTACTATCGCGCCGGCGACCAAGGCTACATTCCGGGCTTCAACTTCTGCCGGACCGACGGGAGCCTCAACGGCACGGCGACCCAGTACACGACGGTCAAGAACTATCCGGGCCACAAGCCGAAGATCTGCGCGACCGCGGACTGCGGCGCGAACCCCCCGTCGCCGGCGATCGGCGTGTTCGAAGTCTCGGCGGGCAATCCGTCCTGCGGCTACGTCTCCTTCCAGGGCCTCGAAGTCCAGGGAGCGATCGAGGCGCGGACCGGCTGGGGCACGGCGCCGTCCACCGGCGTGCACCACGTCGAAATCGCCTACAACGACCTCCACGGCGGCTTCGACTGCGACGGCAACTATTCGATGGTCCGGCTGGAGGCGGCCAACCATCTCTACGTGCACCACAACTACATCCACGACATGGACAACGGCGGCGGGTGCGGCTACAACTCGTCGGCGGCCGGCATCAAGCTGTTCGTGAACTCGGACACGCGGATCGAGTACAACACCATCGTCGGCAACTCGTACATGGTCTTCGGCGTGGACGACAAGGACGACTCGGTCCGCAACATCCACCGCTTCAACCGCATCTCCAACACGGCCGCCGCGGCGTTCCGCCTCAACGCGCAGACCGCCAGCTTCGGCGAGAAGCCGGCCGACACCGAGATCGCGGGCAACCTGATCCTCGGCAACGGCATCACGCTGATGATGGACATCGCGCGCCCCTACATCCATCACAACACGATCATCGGCGGCGCGCCGAGCATCAACTTCTACTTCGGCTCGACGACCAGCAACCCGGTCACCGCGGCCGTGATCCGCGACAACGTCGGCCAGACCAGCCAGGGGAACCTCGAGATCACGATCAACAGCTGGGGCTCCCGCTCCGGCGACACGATCGACTACAACCGCTACGACAGCTCGTCCAGCTACCGCGGCGCGATGTACGGCTCCGGCGACGCGACCTACGGCGACATCGCGTCGTGGCGGACCGCGATGGGCTCGGGCCTCGAGGCGCACTCCACCGAGGCCGCGGCGCCGGTCTGCGCCTGGGCCGAAACGACGAACTACACGATCACGCCGGGCACGACGTGCAAGACCCTGTCCAGCAGCGGCGGGGAGGTCGGCGTCTACGGCCTCGGCAGCTGCGTCGGCTACACCTGCGGCGCGGCGACGACCCCCGTCTGCGGCAACGGCGTCGTCGAGACGGGCGAGTCGTGCGACGGAACCAACCTCAACGGCGCCTCCTGCACCTCGCAGGGGTTCGGCGGCGGGACGCTCTCCTGCAACTCGTCCTGCGGCTTCGACACCAGCGCCTGCACCCCCGTCGTCAAGTGCGGCAACGGCGTGATCGACAGCGGCGAGACGTGCGACGGGACGAACCTCGGCGGCGCGAGCTGCAGTTCGCTCGGCTTCAGCGGCGGGACGCTCTCCTGCAACTCGTCGTGCGCCCTCGACACGAGCGCCTGCACGTCGTCCAACCCGCCCGCGCCGACCAACGAATGCTCGAGCCCGCAGGCCGGCTGGATCCTGTGCGACGGCTTCGAGTCCGGCACGATGAACTACTGGAAGGACGACCTGAGCGACGACGGCGGACGCCTCGCGGCCGTTTCCGGCGCGAGCGCCTACACCGGCGGCTACGTCGGACGGCAGACCCAGATCACGGGCGGCACCGGCGGCTGGGGCACGAAGTACTTCGGCGACCACCCGCTCCTCTCCTCGCCGGGCAGCCAGGTGTCCGACTTCTACCTCCGCTCGATGGTCCGTTTCTCCAGCGGCTACAGCTGGCCGACCGGCACGAACAAGATGTTCGTCGTCGCGGCGTTCGAATCCTGGAGCGCCGGCTACCCCCAGCCGCTGAGCTACTCCCCGTACTACGTCATCTTCGACGTGGACAACGTGGGGCGGCCGCAGCTCGAACTGCACCGCAAGGTCGGCTCCGACGTCTGGCGGACCCTCGCGCAGAACGTCGGGACGCCGGTGGCGCTGACGACCGGGACGTGGCACGAGCTCCAGATCCACCTGAAGCTCAACACGGCCGGGGCGGCGGACGGCGTCGCCGAAATCTGGATCGACGGCGTCAAGAAGGCGGCGTTCACCGACGTCGACTTCCGTTCCACCTACACGACGCACGGCTGGAACCACCTGCTCCTCTCGCCGTACGGCAACCCCTCCAGCCCGGCCAACCAGACGCAGGACTGGGACAACATCGTCGGCTCGACGAGCTTCATCACTTGGGCCGGGACCAACGCCGCCCCGAACAACGTGCAGAAGCTGATCCGCGTCGACGTTCACTGACCGGATCGCGATCCTCGCCGGCCCGCGGGTTCCGTGCCCGCGGGCCGGTTCGTCTTTCGGGGCGAACGCGCGGCAATTCCCGTCCGCTACGCAAATTCGCTCCCGCCGCCCCGCGCATTGCGCCGCTCTCGCCGTATTAATAACCGCCATGGCGCCGCGAAGACGGCGCGACGGAGCTCGGCGCGGAAAGGGCGGGCGAGAATGGTGGACGGCGACCGCTGGCAGGCGGCTCAGGAATACGAACGGGGCTACTGGGAGCGCGCGGCGCAGCGCATCTCGGAGGGGGCCGCGAGCCAGCTCGACTGGTACCGCTGGCGGGCCGACCGCCTCGCGGCGCGCCTGAGCCGGCTCGGCATGGGGGAGCTGGCGCAGGGCGGCGCGGCGGTCGTCGAGGTCGGGAGCGGGCCGGTCGGCCTCGCCGGTTTCTTCCCCGCCGCGAAGCGGGTCCTGATCGATCCGCTCAACGAGTTCTACGGGCGCAATCCGGTCCTCACGAAGCTCCGCAACCCGGAGGCGGTCTACCTCGCCGGCCCGGGGGAGTCGCTGCCGATCGACGACGGGGCGTTCGATCTGGCGATCATCGAGAACTGCATCGACCACGTGCGGGACTGCGACGCGGTGATGCGCGAACTGCGCCGCGCCCTCAAGCCCGACGGCGTCCTCTACCTCACCGTCAACTGCCGCTCGCGGCTCGGCTATCCGGTCCACCGCGTCCTCTCCCGGCTGCGCCTCGACCGCGGCCACCCGCACACCTTCGTTCCGCGGAAGCTGGAGCGGCTCCTCCGGGCCCACCGCTTCGACGTCCAGGAAGTAGACCCGGAGTCGTACTGGACGTCGTTCTGGGCGGACCTCTGGTCGCCGCGCGGACGCGACCGGCTCAAGGCGCTTCTCGGCATCAGCGAGTACATCGCCAGCGCCGTCGCGATCCGCCGCGACGCCTGACCGCCGTCGCCCGCCGCGGGATTTCGCCGCCGGAACCGCAAACGCCGCTTGAGCGGACGGACCCGACCTACGTACCATTCACTGCGCCCGCGGGGAGGCGGGCGCGCCTCCCCCGTCGGCGAGGCCGCCGAAGGAGAGCGACGTGAATCCGCTCAAGAAAGGCGTGCTGCGCGTCGCCTGCTCGAGGACGATGAGGCGTCTCTACGCGCCCTTGCTGCGGAACCGCGCCGCGATCCTGATGTTCCACCGCTTCGCCTGCCCGGACGCGGGGGTCGAAGGGCACTCGCCGGCGACGCTGCGCGCGGTCCTCGAACGTCTGCGCCGCGACCGCTACCGCGTGGTCGGTCTCGCGGATCTCTTCGCCGCCCTCGACGAGGGGCGGGTTCCCGAACCGAACACCCTCGCCTTCACCATCGACGACGGCTACTGGGACCAAGCGGAAATCGGCGGCGCGGTCTTCGCGGAATACGACTGCCCCGTCACGACGTTCGCGACCACCGGCTTCCTCGACGGAACGCTCTGGTTCTGGTGGGACCGGGTCGACTACGTCCTGCGGCGCACGGCGCGTCCCTCGCTGGAGGCGTCGGTGGGGAACGTCGCCTGGCGCGCCGCGACGGCGGGCGACGCGGACCGGCGGCGCGCGCGGGCCGAGTTCGTCGCGCTCTGCAAGAGCGTCTCCGAGGAGGACAAGTTGGCGGCGATCGAGCGACTCGCCGAACGCGCCGAGGTGGCGCTGCCGTCCGCGCCGCCGCTTGAGTACGCCCCGCTGTCGTGGACCGATCTGCCGCGCTACGAGGCGCGCGGCATGACGTTCGGCCCGCACTCGGTGACCCACCCCGTGCTGTCGCGCGTCGGCGACGAGCAGTCGCGCGGCGAGATCGAAGGTTCGTGGCGGACGCTCCGCGACCGGGCCTCGCGCCCCGCGCCGATCTTCTGCTACCCCAACGGCAAGGCGACCGACTTCGGCCCGCGCGAGACGCGGCTCCTGGCCGAGGTCGGCCTCCGCGGCGCGGTGACCGGCGTCTCGGGCTACGCGACGGCGGCCGGCGCGGGGGAGCGCGGCGACTGCCTGTACCGCGTGCGCCGCTTCGCCTACGAGGCGCACCCCCTGCTCGTGCTGCAGTGCGCGAGCGGGTTCGAGCGGGTGAAACAGCTGATCCGGCGGGAGGCGTGAGGATGCTCGGCTGGGCGATCGACCTTGCGGCGTCGGTCAAGCGCCGCGCGGAGGAAGCGCGCGACGCGCGCCGGTGGAGGAGGCTGCGCGGGCTCGGCATGGTGATCGGGCGGAACGTGCTGCTTCCCCCCTCGACGTGGATCGACGTCAGCCACTGCCACCTCATCTCGATCGGCGACGGCTGCGGCTTCGGGGAGGAGTGCCTGATCCTCGCCCACGACGCGCAGATGGACGAGTTCCTCGACGCGGCGCGCATCGGCCGGGTGACGATCCGGGAGTCCTGCCATCTCGGAGCGCGGACGATCGTCCTGCCGGGCGTCGAGATCGGTCCGCGCACAATCGTCGGCGCCGGGTCGGTCGTCTCCCGCTCGCTGCCGCCGGAGACGGTCTGCGCGGGAAGCCCGGCGGCCGTCGTCTGTTCGCTGGAGGAGTACCTCGCCAAGCACCGCGCGCGGCTCGAGACCGCGCCCCGCTTCGAGTACGAGC
>JAJFTU010000105.1 GCA_021372775.1 bacterium
GCCGGCGCGCGGCGCGGCGAGCGCGTACCGCCCGTCGCTCCCGCTCTTCGTCGCCGCGGCCACGGCCGGCCCCTCGCCGCGCAGCGTCGCCGCCGCCCCGGCGCGGGCCGTCGCCTCGGCCAGCAGCTCGACGTCCGCGCCGGCCATCGGCGCGCCGCTGGGCGCGATCACGCGCCCCTCGAGCCGCGGCCCGTCGGCCGCGTCCGGCGCTGCCGCCGCTTTCGCCGCGACCGCCGCTCCCGGCGCGACCGCCGCCGCCGTCACCACGAGAATCGCGACCACCACCGCCGACCACCCGCGCGCACTCTTCATCGACGTATCCCCCGTGGACCGGCCGAGCATACGCCGGTCTCCGGACCGCTTCGGCCGTGACCCCGTTCAACCGCCTCTGGTCCGCCGCCCCACCGCAACTTTCCGCGCCGCCGCCGCCGATCGTCGCCGATCCGGCACGTTATATGCCGCATCGCGCGCTAACCTCGCGACGCTCGGCAAGGGGGGACCGGCGGCGCGCGAGCCCCGCCGGGCCAGGGAAGGGCGCCCGCCCAAGGGGGGCCGGGCGCCCGCTCCCGATCGGCGCGCGGACGGAACGACGCGCACGGCGCGTCAGCGACTCCCGTCCCGCGCGTCCCATCGACAAGCGGGCCGCGCCCGCGTCCGGACGCGCCAAGCGCCGGACTCCTCTCTCCCACGCGGCCCTCGTGAGCGCGCCGGCGCGCGGTTCTCCGCGCTCCGGCTTGGGGGCGGGCGCCCGTCGGGGGGCGGGCGCCCGCGTTCACGATGAAGAGGAGGCTGCCATGCTGCGATTCCTCGTCGGCCTCGCGGTGATCGGCGGCGTCGTCGCCGCCGTCTCCTTCGTCTATTCCCTCGCGTCCGGCGAGAAGCCCGGGGAAGCCGCGGCGACCGGCGCGGCGAACGGGGCGGGCTGCGCCATCGGGCTCGGCCAGATGATCTTCGGCTTGCTGCTCGTCCTGTTCCTCGCCGGGCTGGTCATGCGCATCGGCGGCTGCGTCCTGCGGCATCTCTGAGGCGCGCAGCCGCTTGACGGGCCGGCCCCGGCGCGCCGAAAGTGGTTGCGCGTCGCGGGGGCGTAGGCTCGTGGGGGGACTCGATGTCCGACAAGGACTTAGATCTCGGGGCGGCGGAGGACGCCGACCTGATGCCCGTGCGGATGGTCAACGAGTACGCCTACTGTCCGCGCCTGTTTCATCTCGAACACGTCGAAGGGCAGTGGGCCTCGAACGAATACACCGAGGACGGCAAGCGGGTCCATCGCCGCGTGGACAAGCTCGATCACGTCCTGCCCGACGCCGACGCCGCGGCGGAGGAACGCGCGGAGGCGCCCGAGGCGAAGGCGGGGGCGCAGCCGGAAGGCGAGGAGCCGCCGCAGGTCACGCGCTCCGTCTCGCTCGGCTCGGCCCGCCTCGGGATCGTCGGCAAGCTCGACCTCGTGAGCACGGCGGGCGACGAGGCGGCGCCGGTCGAGCGCAAGCGCGGCCGCGTCCCCGACAACCCGCAGCGCAGTTGGGAGCCGGAGCGCGTGCAGCTCATGGCGCAGGGGCTGCTGCTGCGCGAGGCCGGCTACCGCTGCGACCACGGCGTCCTCTACTTCGACGCCTCGCGGCGGCGCGTCGAGATCACCTTCACGCCGGAGCTCGAGGCGCGGACGCTGGCGGCGATCGAGGGGGCGCGCCGCCAAGCCGCGTCCTCGGTCATCCCGCCGCCGCTGCGCGACAGCCGGCGCTGCTTCGGCTGCTCGCTCGCCGGCATCTGCCTGCCCGACGAGACGGCGGCCCTCGCCGAGGCCCCGCCCGATCCCGCGGCGCCGGCCGTGCGCCGCCTCTATCCCGCGCGCCCGGACGCCTCGCCGCTCTACGTGCAGGAGCAGGGGGCGCGCGTGGGGACCGACCGCGGCACGCTCGTCGTCTGGAAGGAGGGGGAGAAGCTGGCCACGGCGCGGCTGATGGACGTGGACCACCTCGTGCTGCTCGGCAACGTGCAGGTCACGGCGCAGACGCTGCACGTGCTCTGCGAGGCCGGCGTGCCGGTCGTCCACTGCTCGACCGGGCACTGGTTCTACGGCGTCACCGCGGGGCTCGGCCTGCGCAACGCCTTCGACCGCGCCGCGCAGTACGCCGCGGCGGCGGACGGCGAGCGGCGGCTCGCCTTCGCGCGGGCCTTCGTCTCGGCGAAGATCGGCAACCAGCGCACGCTGCTGCGCCGCAACGCCGACCCGTCCCCGGACGCCGCGCTGCTCGAGCTGCAGAACATGCGCCGCGCCGTCGAGTTCGCGCCGGACGTCGAGGCGCTGCTCGGCGTCGAGGGGACGGCGGCGCGGGCCTACTTCGGCGAGTTCGGCACGATGCTGCGCCCGCCGTCGGGGGACGTGGAGTTCGCGTTCGAGGAGCGGAACCGCCGCCCGCCGCGCGACCCCGTGAACGCGCTCCTCTCCTTCGGCTACGCGATGCTGGCCAAGGAATGCGCCGTGGCCCTGCTCGCCTGCGGGCTCGACCCGTTTTGGGGCCTCTGCCACGCGCCGCGCCACGGCCGGGCGGCGCTGGCGCTCGACCTGATGGAGGAGTTCCGGCCGCTCGTCGTGGACTCCGCCGTCCTCAACGCGATCAACACCGGCATGGTGACCCGCCGCGACTTCACGCGGAGCAAGTCGGGCTGCCTGCTCAACCCCGCCGGGCGCAAGGCGTTCATCCGCGCCGTCGAGGCGCGGCTGGACCAGCTGGTGACCCATCCGACGTTCAACTACCGGCTCAGCTGGCGCGCCGTCGTGCGCCTGCAGGCGCGGCTGCTCGCGCGCGCCCTGCGCGGCGACGTGGCGCAGTACGCCGGCATGGTCACGAGGTAGGCCATGGACCGCCGCCGCTACCTCGTGACCTACGACGTCGCCGACGACGAGCGGCGGACGAAGATCTTCCGCTCGCTGATGCAGCGCGGCGACCACACGCAGTACAGCGTCTTCATGTGCGAGCTGACGGCCGGCGAGCTGGCGCGGCTGCGGCGCGTGCTGGAGGAGATGGTGAACCACGAGCTCGACCAGGTGCTGCTCGTGGACCTCGGCCCCGCCGCGCGCGACAGCGGCCGCGTCGTCGGCTCGGTCGGCCGCCCCTACCGGCCCCCGATCAGAGCGCTGGTGGTCTGACGGCGGCGGCGACGCGCGCCCCGCGCGGCCGAACCGCGGCCGGCGGGGCCCTTCGAGCGGCCCGGCGGTGTCCAAACCCCGGGGCCCGCTCGCGCTCTTTGAAAACAAAGCGCTTAGGCCCCGGCGGTGCCCGCTTCGCGCCGCCGGGGCGCCCCTCTTCGCGGGGGCCGCTCGCGAAGGCCCTCGGAACGCCGCTAGAATCACGGGGTTCCGCGGGAACCGTTTCCTCGCGCTTCGGCGCGAGGCCTCATTGAAGCTTCTCCGAAATCGACGCCTTTCCGAGCGCGGTTCTCGGTTTCCTCGCGCTTCGGCGCGAGGCCTCATTGAAGCGTGATGACGACCTTCGGCGCGGTCGTGATGCACTGG
>JAJFTU010000106.1 GCA_021372775.1 bacterium
GCGCTACGACTCCTCGCGCCAGACGGGGGGCGTCGCCGGGCGGTCGCGGCGGTCGAGGCCCAGGCGCAGCCGCAGCAGCGTCCAGAGCGCGATCGCGCCGTCCCTGGCGCGGATCTTCTTCCCTTCGGCGAAGCTCCGCGGCGCGTAGCGGATCGGCACCTCGACGATCCGGCGGCCGGAGCGGAGCAGCTTGGCGGTGATCTCGGGGCAGAACTCGAAGCCGCGCGCCGCGAGCCGCAGCTCGGGCACGAGCTCGCGCCGCACGACCTTGTAGCCGGTCGGCTCGTCGGTGATCCGCTGGCCGAAGAGGATCGTCGTGAAGAGGCTCACGACGCGGCCGCCCCAGTAGTAGCGGTCGTAGGAGCGGTTCGGGCTGCCGAGGATCCGCGAGCCGTAGACCGCGTCCACGCGCGGGTCGGCGAACGGCGCGAGAAGGGCGGGGTAGTCGTCCGGGTCGTACTCGAGGTCGGCGTCCTGGACGAGGACCAGCTCGCCGCGCGCCGCGTCGAGCCCCGCGCGCACGGCGGTCCCCTTTCCCTGATTCCGCTCGAGGCGCAGCAGACGCCCGCCGGTGTCGCCGCGCAGCGCGGTCGCCGCGGCCTCGGCCGAGCCGTCGGTCGAGCCGTCGTCCACGAGGATCAGCTCGCGGCGGAACCCCGCCGGCAGGGGCGCGGCGAGGACGCGGGCGACGACGCGCGGGAGCGTCGCCCGCTCGTTGAAGAACGGCACGATGATCGAGACGAGCCCGTCGGCGCGGGACGACGTCACTCGGTCGGCTCCGCGGGCGTCGGCGGCATGTCGGGAGGCTCGGGGAGCTGGTCGGCGCCGCGGCGGCGCGGACCGCCCCGGCGACGGCGGTCGCCCCCGGCGGGGCGGCGGGCGGGCGGCTCGGGAACGGGCGCTTCGCCGCCGTAGGCCTCGAGCAGCGCGGCGCGCCACTTGGCGGCTTCCTCGCGGAAGTCGCCGGTGGCGTGCGCCATCACCTCGAACATGTCGATCGCCTCGGGCATGAAGGCGCGCTTGAGCGGGAGCGCCCCGCGGCGCTTGCGGCCGTCCTTCGGCGGCGCGAGCTTCGGCAGCGTCGCCAGCACCTGGCGCATCCGCTCGCCGTCCTTCTTGCTGATCGCGATCCGCTGGGCGATCGGGCGGAGCGTCTCCAGCGCCTCGTCGGCGTGCGGGACGCGCAGCTTGCCGTCGGCGTTCGCGCGCGGCGTGAGGAGCAGCGGCGCGAGGAGGATCGCGAACTGGACCGCGGCGGTGAGCGGGGCGCCGGCCTGGGCCCGCGCGTCGGCGACGCGCAGCGCGGCGCGCAGCGCCTCGACCTCTTCCGGCCCTTCGTCGCGCAGCCGCGCGCCCAAGTGGGCGGTCAGCTCGGGGACGATGACCTCGAGAATGCCCGAGGCGAGCATCATGTCCACGGCCGGGGCGATCGCGCCGCCGCGGAACATGCGGAGGATGTCCTCGCCGATGCGCGGCGCGGCGGCGCGGAGGATCTCGCCGCGGCAGAGCTCGACGGCGCGCCAGGTGTCGGCCTCGACCTGGCAGCCCATGCGGGCGGCGAGGCGCACGGCGCGGAGCATCCGGATCGGATCCTCGCGCATCCGGACCATCGGGTCGCCGATCGTGCGGATCAGCTTCCGCTCGGCGTCGGCCACGCCGCCGACGTAGTCGAGGATCGTGCGGCGCTCGACGTCGTAGAAGAGGGCGTTGACGGTGAAGTCGCGGCGGACGGCGTCCTCCTCGGCCGTGCCGAAGACGTTGTCGTCCTTGATCAGCAGCTCGCCGTTCTCGTCGCCGCCCGGCGCGTTCTGGGCGCGGAACGTCGCGACCTCGATGATCTTGTCGCGGAAGAAGACGTGCGCGAGACGGAAGCGACGGCCGATGATCCGGCAGTTCCGGAAGAGCCGGCGCATTTCGCGCGGCTCGGCGGAGGTGACGACGTCGAAGTCCTTCGGCTTGAGGCCGAAGAGGAGGTCGCGCACGCTGCCGCCGACGAGGTACGCCTTGTGCCCGGCCTCGTTGAGGCGGCGCACGATCCGCACCGCGTCGGCGTCGAGGTCGCCCTCGGCGAAGGCGCGGGGCACTTCGACCAGCTCCGCGCTGGGCGGGGCGTAGTCGGGGGGCGGCGGGGGCAGTTCGGCGGGCAGGTCGAGCGGGCGCGCCAGTCGTTCCAGGTAGGCCGGAAGAGCCTCGGTCATTGGTCGTTGTCCATTCTGTGGGGGCGCGGGGCAGGCCGCGCGCAGACGCGCATTGTAGCAGCCGGAAAGGGGGCGGAGACAAGAAGCGGGCGGGACGCGGCGCGCCCCGCCCGTTCCTGTTCCCCTCGCGGGGGCGATTTACTTGGCGGCGCCGAGGAAGCCGAGGAGCCACCGCTTGTTCACCGCGCGGTTGACGTTCGTGATCGCGTCGGTGAGCGGGATCTCCTTCGGGCAGGCTTCGACGCAGTTCTGGGCGTTGCCGCAGGCGCTGATGCCGCCCTTGCCCATCAAGGCGTCGAGCCGCTCGCGCTGGTTGAGCGCGCCGGTCGGGTGCAGGCCGAAGTAGAAGGTCTGGCCGATCGGGGCGGGGCCGATGAACTTGGTCATGTCGTGGCCGTCGAAGTTGGGGCAGGCTTCCATGCAGCAGCCGCAGGTCATGCAGCGGCTCATCACGTAGGCCAGCTGGGCTTCGGCCGGGTCGCGGCGCGGCCCGGGGCCGACGTCGTGCGTGCCGTCCACCGGAACCCAACCCTTGACCTTCTTGAGCGCCTCGAACATCGCCTGGCGGTCGACCATCAGGTCGCGGACCACGGGGAACTTGGTCAGCGGCGCAAGGTCGATCGTCCCCTCGGGCAGCTCGTCGACGAGCGTCGAGCAGCTCTGCCGCGGCCGGCCGTTGACCAGCATCGTGCAGGCGCCGCAGACCTCTTCGAGGCAGCTGCAGTCCCAAACCGGCGGCGCGCAGCGCTTGCCGTCGGCGTCCACGGGATTCCGGGCGATCTCCTGCAGGCAGGAGATGATGTTCAGCTTCGGACGGTAGGCGAGCCGGAACGTCTGCACGTACTTCGGCGCGCCGGGGCCGTCCTGGCGGTGAATGCGGAGGATGATTTCCGAACGCATCGTCGTCTTTGCCTCCGTCAGTCGTACTTGCGCGCGACCGGCTTGATCAGCGAGGTGTCCACAGGCTCGTACTCCCAACGCGGCCCTTCCGGCGTCCAGTCGGCGATGATCGTCTTGAGCCAGTTGGCGTCGTCGCGCTGCGGGAATTCGGGCTTGTAGTGGGCGCCGCGGGATTCGTCGCGCAGAAGGGCGCCGCGGGTGATCATCCGCGCCAGTTCGAGCATGTGCCCGAGCTGGCTGACGAACGGGATCTCCGGGTTCATGTGGCCGGCGGCGTCGTTCACGCCGATGTTCTTGTACCGGTCCATCAGCTCGGTGATCCGGGCGTCGGTGGCGCGCAGCTTGGCGTTGTCGCGGACGATCGTCACGTTCGCGGTCATCAGCTCGCCCAGCTCGCGGTGGAGCGCGTAGGCGTTCTCGCTCCCCTTCAGCGCCTGGATCTCGGCGAAGCGGGAGCGCCACTTGCCGCGCGCCGCGTCGAAGATCGCCGGGTCGGCGTCGGCGGCCCGCGTCTCCGCCTTTTCGGCGTAGATCGCGGCGGCCGGGCCGGAGATCATCCCGGCGAAGATGCAGGACAGCAGCGCGTTCGCGCCGAGCCGGTTGGCGCCGTGGTACTGGTACTCGCACTCGCCCGCGGCGTAGAGGCCGGGGAGGTTCGTCATGTGGTTGCGCGGGCTGGCGAGGTCGAGCATCCCGTCGGCCGTGCGCTCGTAGTCCACCCACAGGCCGCCCATCGAGTAGTGGACGGCGGGGAAGATCCGCATCGGAACGGTGCGCGGATCGTCGCCGACGAACTTCTCGTAGATCTCGAGGATCGCGCCGAGGCGGCGGTCGAGGAACTCGCGCGACTTGTGGGTCAGGTCGAGGTAGACCTGCCCCTGGCCGCCGACGCCCATCTCGAGGTCGTAGCAGACGTGGTAGATCTCGCGCGCGCCGATGTCGCGCGGCACGAGGTTGCCGAAGCGGGGGTACTTCTCTTCGAGGAAGTACCAGCGCTCTTCTTCGGGGATCTGGCGCGGGTCGCGCGGATCGCCCTTCTTGCGCGGCACCCAGCAGCGGCCGCCTTCGCCGCGGGCCGACTCGGACATCAGCCGGAGCTTGTCCTCGCCGGGGATCGCGGTGGGGTGGATCTGGACCATCTCCGGGTTCGCGAACCGCGCCCCTTCGAGGTAGCAGGCGGCGGCGGCGGAGCCGGTGCAGATGACGGAGTTGGTCGAACGGCCGTAGACCATGCCGAGGCCGCCGGTGGCGAGGATCGTCGCGTCGGCGGCGAAGGTCTCGATCTTCATCTCGCGGCGGTCGAGGGCCACGATGCCGAGGCAGCGCTTGTCGGAGTCGAGGACCGGGCCGAGGAACTCCCAGTACTCGTACTTCTTGACCAGCCCTTCGGCCTCGTAGCGGCGCACCTGCTCGTCCAAGGCGTAGAGCAGCTGCTGCCCGGTCGAGGCGCCGGCGAACGCCGTGCGGTGGTACAGCGTCCCGCCGAAGCGGCGGAAGTCGAGGTTCCCTTCGGCCGTGCGGGAGAACGGCACGCCGATGCGGTCGAAGAGATAGATGATCTTCGGGGCCTCGTAGGCCATGTGCTTGACGGGCGGCTGGTTGGCGAGGAAGTCGCCTCCCTTGACCGTGTCGTAGAAGTGAACGTCGGGGGAGTCGTTCTCGCCCTTGATGTTCACGGCCGCGTTGATGCCGCCCTGCGCGCACACCGAGTGGGAGCGCTTGACGTTCACGACCGAGAACAGCAGGACTTCGTGGCCGGCTTCGGCCAGCTTCCACGTCGCCATGAGGCCGGCGAGGCCGCCGCCCACGACGATGAAACGGGGCTTGGCGCTCATCACTTGGTCTCCGTCTGGCCGGCAGCCGGCTGCTGCGCCGGCGCGGGGGCGGACTGTTCGGACTTGGGCTGAGTCTGAGGCTGCGGCGCGGCCGGAACGGCGGGCGCGGGCGCCTCGACCTTGGCCTTCTCGGCCTCGTTGAAGACGGTCACGCCCTCGAGGCCGAACGGGTGGAAGGCCATCCAGAAGTTCACTCCGGCGACGGCGAAGAGCAGGGCGACGCCGACGGCGGCCCAGGACCAGGCGCGCTGGGCGGCGCGGCCGGTCACGATGCCCCAGTGGAGCGCGAAGCCCCAGAGCCCGTTGCCGAAGTGGAACGACGCCGCGAGCACGCCGACAAGATAGAGCACGGCCAGGGCGGGCGTCTGCATCTTGTGCTCCATCAGCTTGAACATGTCGCCGGTGTCGATCCCGAACCACGCGCCGAAGCGGGTCGTGAGCACGTGGTAGGCGATGAAGGCGATCAGGAACACGCCGGTGAAGCGCTGCCAGGTGAACATGTGGTTGCGGGCGTACGGCAGGCGCGTCGAGTTGAACTTCGCCTCGAGGACGATGATCAGTCCGAGGATCGCGTGGAACAGGATCGGGACGGCGATGCCGAACAGCTCGATCAGGTAGAGGTAGGGGAGGGACTTGAGGAATTCGACCTTTTGGTTGTAGGACGCCGCGCCTTGCAGCGCGAACGAGTTGGTGAAAAAGTGCTCGCACAGGAACACGCCGATCGGGACGATTCCGGTGAGGCTGTGGAGCCTGCGGAGCGTGAAGTACTGCCGCGCGGTCAGGGGCATTTGGTGCGCCTCCTCGCTGCGATGAGCCGAGCGATGATCCTCGAAGGGGACGAACGCGCCGGACGGAGCGGTGGGGAGTGCCCCGCGGCGCGGGTCGCGAGTGTTTTGGAGCGGCTAATCTATCAGAGGAAACCTGCGTGAACAAACCAGCAACTTATTCGCTGGCCGCTGCGGCGCTGCTCTTTTCGTACGTCGTTTTTGCGAGTGCGGGAAGCGGAACAGCGGCGACAAGCGTCTCGCCGCTGGCCGGATGGGCACGGCTTCGCCTGACCGCGTCGAAGTTCCTCGTCGCCTCGGCGGAGTCGACGATCGAGCGGTATCCCGCGGCGCCGCGTCCGTCGCTCGTGCGCGTGGCGAGTCGGCTCACCTATTTCGGAAAGACGCGGCTCCATCAGGGGTTCGGCGAACGAGACGCGGAAGATCGTCCGTTGCCGGCGCACTGGATGGAGATCGATCCGGGGATCAAGGCGCGCGAAGCGACGGTGGACGCGGAGCGGCGGCTGGTGTTCCGCCGCTTCGACGCGCCGGACGGCGCGCCGACGCCGTGGCGCGGTCGTTGGAAGGAAGGGCGGCGCGAGGAGAAGACGCTCGCCGCGGCCGGCGACGGCGCCTGCGGCGGGCCGATCGACGCGTGGTCGTTCCTCGGACGCCTGGACTGTCTCGCCGGCGCCGCGGAGACCGACGTCGCGCTGCTGACCAACGACGGACTGGTTCCGGTGCGCGCCGTGCGGCGCGGGACGCGGTCGGTCGAACTGTGGCTGGACGATCTCGACGGCGGCGAGCCGCGCAATCCGACGGTCCAGGCGGTGGAACTGGCTCTCTTGCCGGCGCCGGGAGGGCCGTCCCCGTCGGTCTTCGGCCTCGACGGCGAGATCTCGCTGCTCGTCGATCCGGCGAGCGGAGCGCTGCTCGAGATCGCGGGAAAGCGGTCCGGCATCCCGGGGACGATTCGCTTCCGCTTGGTCGGCGCGGGGTTCAAGGCGGGGCGGCTTCCGGAGACGCCGTGGCCGTCGCAGGCCATTCGCGCCGACGTCGCGCCCCCCGCTTGACGCGGGGCGCCGACCTCTCTAGTCTTGCCCCCTTTTTCGGAGGTTCGCCCGATGGCCGAAGCGCCTCGCCGCGGTTTTCTGAAGACCCGCCTCGCGATCGATCCGACCGCCTTCGTCGCGCCGAACGCGACGATCGTCGGGGAGGTGACGATCGCCGCGGACGCGAGCGTCTGGTACGGCGCGGTGCTGCGCGGCGACATCGAGCCGATCAGCGTCGGACCGCGGAGCAACGTGCAGGACGGAACCGTCGTCCACGTCGACGCGGACTGCCCGACGGTGATCGGCGCCGACGTGACGATCGGCCACCGCTGCGTGATCCACGGCGCGACGATCGGCGACGGCTGCCTGATCGGCATGGGAGCGGTCGTCCTGTCCGGCGCGAAGATCGGCGCCGGATCGCTGATCGCCGCGGGCGCGGTCGTGCGCGAGGGGTTCGAGATTCCGCCGCGGTGTCTTGCCGCGGGGGTGCCGGCGAAGGTCGTCCGCGAGCTCGACGACGCGTCGCTGGAGCGGATCCGCCGCAACAAGGACAGCTACGTGGAGTACGCGGCCGCCTACCGCGACGGGACGCTCGGCGGAGGGCCGCATGCCGGACGGTGAGACCGCGCGGTTTCTGAAACTCGTCGTCCCCGGGTCGCGGATCGTGCTCACGACGCACGTCCATCCGGACGGCGACGGCGTCGGCAGCGAACTCGGGCTGGCCCGCTTCCTGCGGGACCGCGGCGTCGTCGCGCGGATCGTCAACTGCGATCCGCCGCCGATGTCGATGGCCGGTCTCGATCCCGACGGACTGATCGAGGTCTACCAGCCGGCGGTCCACGATGCGGTCGTCGGCGAGGCCCACGCGGTCGTCTCGATCGACAACTCCGACGTCGCGCGGCTCGGCGCGATGGCCGCCGTGGTCTCGTCCGCGCCGGGGATCAAGGCCTGCATCGACCACCATCCCGATCCGGACCCGCTCTGGGGGCTGCGGATCGTCGATCCGCGCGCCTCGTGCACCGGCGTGGTCGTGCTCGGCGTCCTCGACGCCGCGGGGTACGAGCCGCCGCGCGACGTGGCCGAGGCGCTCTACATCGCGCTCTTCTCCGACACCGGGCGGTTCCGCTTCGGCAACACCAACGCCGAGGGGTTCCGCGCCGCGGCGCGGCTGGTCGAGGCCGGGGTTTCGCCGGCCGAGGTCTACGCGCGCCTTTCGGAACGGCGCTCCGCCGGCTTCCTGCGGCTCGCCGGGGCGATCCTCGCGGGGATGGAAGTCCGCGCGCAGGGGCGGGTGGTGCTGCTGCGCGTGCCGCAGGCGCTGCTCGACCGCTTCGGCGCGAAGGCCGAGGACCTGTCGGACGTCATCAACCAGGCGCTCAAGCTGGAGAGCGCGCGCGGCGCGGCGCTGTTCCGCGAGATCGAGCCGGCGAAGACGAAGATCAGCCTCCGCTCGAAGGGGGCGCTCGACGTCAACCAGATCGCGCGCCGGCACGGCGGGGGCGGGCACCGGAACGCGTCGGGCGTCGTGCTGGAGATGGCGATGGAGGACGCGATCGCCGAGATCGCGCCGGCGCTCGAGGATCTGGTCGCGGAGTAGCTTTCGTTCGATCCGCGGCCGCGGAGGCGGGGCGCGGCGAAGGCGGCGTCAGCCTTCGTCGTCCTGCTGGTCCATCCGCTCGAGGAACTCCGACTCGACGAGCACCTGCCGCGGCCGCGAGCCGTCGGCGGGGCCGATGATCCCCTCGCGCTCCATCTGGTCGATGATCCGCGCCGCGCGGGAGTAGCCGAGGCGCATCCGCCGCTGCAGGAACGACGTCGAGGCCTGGCCGGTCGAGACGACGAGCCGCACCGCCTTGCGGTACATCGGGTCGTTCGTCATGTCGACGTCGCCGTCGGCGCCCTCGGCGCCCGCTTCCTCCGGCGGATCCTCGAGGATCGACTTGTCGTAGTCCGCCTTCCCCTGCGCCTTGAGCCACTGCACGACCCTTAGGTTCTCGTCCTCGGAGACGAACGCGCCGTGGACGCGCTGCAGCCGCGCGCTGCCCGGCTGGCGGTAGAGCATGTCGCCGGCGCCGAGCAGCCGCTCCGCGCCGGATGCGTCGAGGATCGTGCGGGAGTCGATCTTGGAGGCGACGCGGAACCCGATCCGCGCGGGGAAGTTGGCCTTGATCGACCCCGTGAGGACGTCCACCGAGGGGCGCTGCGTGGCGAGGACGAGGTGGATGCCGACGGCGCGCGCCTTCTGCGCGAGCCGCGCGATCGCCTCCTCGACTTCCTGGCCGGTCGTCATCAGCATGTCGGCCAACTCGTCGACGACGATCACGACGTAGGGAAGATGCGCCGCCTCGTAGGACTCCGACTCGGCCCGCGCCGGGATCGTCTGGATCGCCTTGGCGACGGTCGAGGGGCTGGCGGCGACAAGCTTGTTGAAGGCGTCGAGGTGGCGGACGTTGCAGGCGGCGAGGAGCCGATAGCGGCGGTCCATCTCGCGCACCGCCCACTTGAGGGCGTTGCCGGCCTGCTTCATGTCGGTCACGACCGGCACCAGAAGATGCGGAATCCCCTCGTAGAGCCCCAGCTCGAGCATCTTCGGGTCGATCAGGATGAACTTCACCTCGTCGGGGCGCGCGTTGTAGAGGATCGAGGTGATGATGCAGTTCAGCCCGACGCTCTTGCCGGAGCCGGTCGCGCCGGCCACGAGCAGGTGCGGCATCTTGGCCAGCGAGGCGCAGCAGATCTCGCCTTCCTGGGACTTGCCGAGGCCGACCGTGAGCATGTCGCCGCCGCGGCGGAAATGATCGGACTCGAGCACTTCGCGCAGCGCGATCGTCTCCCGGCGGCGGTTCGGGACTTCGATTCCGACCGCGGAGCGGCCGGGGATCCGGTCGAGCCGCACCGATTCCGCCTCGAGGCCCAGCGCGAGGTCGTCGGCCAAGGCGGTGATCCGCTGCAGCTTGATGCCGGCGTTCGGGCGGAACTCGAAGGTGGTCACGACCGGGCCGGGGTGGATCGCCATCACGTGGCCGTCGACGTGGAACTCCGCGCAGCGCTCTTCGATGTGGCGCGCCAGCGCGGCGAGCTCCTGCTTGTCGGGCGGGACGCGGGCCGGGGCGGGGGCGAGCAGCTCGACCGGCGGCAGCTTGGCCTGAGCCGTCGGCAGCTCGACCGGCAGCCGCGGCTGCTTCGGCTTCGGGGCCGGCTTGACGGCCCGCTTCCGCGCGGCGCGCGGCGGCGCCGTCGGCGCGGGGGCGACGGGGCGCGGCGCGTCCTCTTCCTCGGCGAACGGCGCGGCGGCCGCGTCGTCTTCGTCGTCCTCGTCGCCGCCGAAGGCGTCCTCGATCGAGGCCGGGGCGGGGGCGGGAACGGGGCGCCGCCGCGGCGGCTCGATCCGCGGCGCCGGCGCCGAAACCGGCGCGGAGACGGGGCCGGAGGGGAATTCGGCGGACGGCTCGTCGAACTCCGCGTCGAGCGGCGGGTCGATGTCGGGAGGCAGCGGCTCGACCGGCTCGTCCCAGCGGTCGCGGCCGCCGTGGGCCGAGCTGAAGAGCTGCTCGACGTCGTCGAGGAGCTCGTCCTCGTCGTCGTCGAACGCCTGCTCGCCGGGGCGCACGCCGCGGCCGCGCATCAGCCGCCCGGACGAATCGTCGGCGGCGGGGGGCTGCCGCTTCGCCGCGCGGCGCGGCTCTTCGGCCGCGGGCGCGGCGGGGCGCGCCGGACGCGCGGGCCGCTTCCTTCGCCCGAACGGCCAGAGGAAGCGGAGCAGGCCGCGGCGCGGCTTCGCCGGACGCTCCGGCTGGGGCGGCGCGGGGCGCGCGCCGCGCCGCACGATGCCGGTCGCGGTCGCGGGGCGGCGGTCCGAAAGGGCGCGGGCGGCGAGGACGACGCCGGCGACGAGCAGCGCGCCGGCCACGACCAGCGCGCCGACCTCCGAGAGCGCGGAGGTCAGCGTGCGCGCGAGCACGACGCCGAGGACCCCGCCCGCCGGATGCGGCGCGTCGCGGTACTCGATCTGCCGCGCGACGAGCGCGAGAAGCAGCGTGCAGGCCAACGCGACGAGGATCCAGCCGAGCAGGCCGCCGCGCTTGCGGGCGTTCGAGGGGTTGCGGAACCGGCCCCAGGCGAGGAAGCCGAGGGCGGGCGGGAAGAACCACGCGGCGAGGCCGAAGACGCCGACGAAGAAGGCGGCGATCTGCGCGCCGACCGGGCCGATCCAGTTCTGCGGGCGGCCGGGGGCGGCGACGAGCCACGACGGGTCGTCGGGGGCGTAGCTGGCCAAGGCCAGCGCCAGAAGCAGCGCGATCGCCGCGAAGACGACCCCGGCCACTTCCCGGCCCCGCGACTTTGCCTCGACCGTCGGTGCGCTCACGTCCCTCGTTCCTCGTCCCGGCGCGCGTCGCGCGCGCCGGGCACA
Source organism: bacterium (assembly GCA_021372775.1). Taxonomy (NCBI): domain Bacteria; species bacterium. Next base: position 11,161 of record JAJFTU010000106.1, read on the forward strand.
TCTTATCGCGGATCGCGCGGTCGCCGCCGCGCGGCCGCGGCCGGGTCAGAGGACGAAGAGGAA
>JAJFTU010000107.1 GCA_021372775.1 bacterium
TCCGCCGAGCAGCAGCTGCGCCGACTCGATGCGCCGCGTCGCGGCCGTCGCCCCGCTTCGCTCCTCGACGAGCGCGGCGCCGCGGCGCACCGCGACCTCCGCCCCGGGAAGGCCGGTCGCGGCGAGGAACGCCGCCCGCCAGCGCCGGGCCTCGCCGGCGCCGCCCCCCGCGGGGAGAGCGAGCGGCGGCCGGCGGGGGGGCCACGGAGACGGAGACGGCGCGCCGGACGGCTCGTCGCCCCCCTCCTCCCAGCCGGCGATCAGCCGCTCGCCTTCTGCGTCGGCGAGCCACGCGATCTGGGCGGAACGCTTGGCGTAGCCCGGTTCGGTCATCGGCGGGCCCCGGGGAGCAGGACGCGCGCCCCGTCGATCCAGACGGCGGGCGCCTCGGCCCGCACCGCCGCGCGCGCTCCGAGACGACTGCAGGCGGCCCGCCGCGCGCAGGTCGCCGCGCCCGCTCCGGTCGGCGCGACTGAGCAGGTCGCCGCGCCCGCTCCGGCCGGCGCGACGGCGCAGGTTGCCGTGCCCGTCGCTGTCGCCGCGGCGCCGCCGAGGCGCTGGGACGCCTCGAGCGCCGCCAAGGTGGCGGCGGCCTGGGCGGCGTCGACCACGACGACCGCGCCGCGCAGGCGGCCGTCGTCGCCGGCGAATTCGCCGCCGCTCAAGACGATCGTCCGCGAGGCCGGATCGAAGCGGCCGGCGGCCGCGCCGCGCAGGAGGGGCGCGTCGCCGGCCCCGAGCGGCGCGGGACGCGTCGCGACGAGCCGCGTCGCCGACAAGGCCGGGGAGGCGGCGGAGCGGACGGAGTCGCGCCGCCGGGCCGCGCGGCCGAGGCGGGCGTCCGGGGCGAGAGAGGCGTCACCCCACAGCGCGACGGCGCGGGCGGCGTCGCCGGCGTCGTCCCAAGCGAACCCGACCGGCCAGGGGGCGGCGAGCGGGTCGTCGATCAGGGCCGCGCCCTCGCAGCCCGGCGGCAGCGCCCCCTCGATCGCGGCGTGGCCGAGTTCGTGGACCAGCCACGCGGCGGCGGCCGCGTCGAGCCGCAACGGCCCCGCCGCGCCGATGCGGGGAGGGGGGCCGTCCGCGATTTCCGCGCCCGCCTCGCCGCGCCGAAACTCGGGTCCGCGGGCGGCGGCGCGGAGCCGCGCGTCCCGCGCCGCGGCGGGGGACGCCCAGTCGTCCGGCCTCTCCGCCTCGACGTCGAGTTCGCCGCGTCCCCGCGCGGTCTCGATCAAGCCGCGGAGGCGGCAGCCGGCGTCGAGCGCGACCGCGGGGGCGCCGCCGATCGGCCGCCAGGCGCGGAGCCGCAGCCGGACCTCGAGCCGGATGTCCGCGAGCGTCGCCGACCGCGGAAGCGACGCCTCGAAGTGACGGACGGCGCGGCGCGTTTCCTCGGCCAGGCGTCGCGCCTCCGCGTCCAGCCAGGCGAGGGCGTCCCGCCAGCCGTCGGGATCGGGACCTTCCGCGGCCGCGGCGCCGGTCGCCGCGGCGCACGCCGTCGGACCGGCCCCGACGACGAACCATGCGTCCCCGCCCGCTCCCTCGCTTCGCGCGCCGCCGTCGAAGTCCAGACGCCGTCCGTCGTGGCCGGCGTCGAGCGCCGCGCGCGCCTCCCAAAGGGCGAACCGCCCCGGGGGGGCGTCGGCGAGGGCGTCGGCGGCGCGGTTCCAGTCGAACACGAACGCATTGTAGTCGCCCGGCGCGGCCGCACCGGCGGCGCCGCCGCCCGTTCACCCCGCGGCCGCCGCGCGCTCCCCGCGGGACGACGCCGGGGCGAGTCGCGCCACGTTTCGCCATGTTCGATCGCGTCCAGCGCCCTGTTGAAATAAACTAGCAGCGGCCCCGAGGTGGCCCGGCCGGAGATGGCCGCGCCGACCTGCGGAACCTATCTTCTGACAGGCACAGGGGATGTTCGGCCCCGTCCTTTCGCGGAGGACGCGGCCGGAGACGCGCGTGAGCCGACGCATTCTCCTCATCGATTTCGATCGGCGGGCGTTGTCCGCGGCCCAGGCCAAACTCGAGGCCGAGGGGTTCGAAGTCCTGTGCGCCCAAAGCGGCAAGGAAGCCGAGCAGGTCCTGCGCGGGACGAAGATCGACTTGGTCGTCCTGGAGCCGATGATCCCCGGCTTGGACGGCTTCAAGTTCTGCACGGCGATGAAGCGCCGCGAATTCGGTCCGGCGCCGTACGTCATCCTCGCCTCGCGCATCTACCGCGCCCCGCGGTACCGGGCGATGGCGAAGGACGCCGGGGCCGACCTCTACGCCGAGCGCCCGCAGCAGGACCATATCCTGCTGGAAACCGCGCGACGCCTGCTGCCGCCGGAGGCGGCGGCGGAGGCCGGCGCGCCGCCGGTCGCCGACGAGCGCGCGCCCCGCGTCTCCCAGGCCGTGCCGGTTCAGGACGTCGCCGCGCCGCGGGCCCACCGCGGCTCGCGGCGCGAAGTCCCGCCCGCGGCGGCGCCCGAACCGGCGCGCCACGCGTCGGAGGACCGCCGTCCCCCCAGGCGGATCCCCGCGGAACGCGCCCCCGCGCCCGCCGCGCCGGCTCCCCCCGAGCCGCCCGCGCCGCGCCTCTCTCCGGCCGACGATCCGCTGAGCACCGCGCCGCGCGTCGCCATTCAGGGGACGGTCGATCTGGCCGACTTCCGTCTGGGAAGCCGCGAAGACGGTTCCGATTCCGTGCCGATCGCCGACGTCTCGGACGAGGAGATCGTCGACGCGCTCGACCGCGTGATCGATCTGCCCGAAGACACGGCGATCTGTCCGCCCGTGGACGCCTCCGCGGCGCCGGCGGCCTCGGCCGGGGCCTGGTTCGGCGAGCCCGCGCCGCTCCCGCCGCAGCCGGACGAGCCGGCCGCGCCGGCGTCTTCGTCCTTCGTCTCCGACGCGCCGGGGGCCGCCCCGCTGCCGCCGCTGCCGGGCGTCAGCCCGGTCTTCGCCTCGGCGGCGGCGATGGGGCCGATTCCGGTGCTGGCCGAAGCGGGGGAGGACGAGATCGAGCGGATGCTCGACGCCCTCTCGCCCCTGGAGAACACGGAAGCCTTCACCACGGAGGTCGCCGCGGAGGAATCCGGTCCGGCGGAGGACGCGGGCGACGTTCGCCCGCCGCCGCCCGCGCCCGAACCGGAGGAACTCCGCGCGCCGTCGGCGGAGACGGCGTTCGAGTTCGTCGGCGCCGAGCCGCCGCCGGCGTGGCCGGCCGAGCCGGAAGGCGCCGCGCCGCCCGACGAGCCGGCCGTGGTCGTCGCCGCGGAATACGCGCCGGCCGACGAGCCGGCCGTGGTCGTCGCCGCGGAATACGCGCCGGCCGAAGAGGCGCCGGCCGTGGTCGTCGTGGCGGAATACGCGCCGGCCGACGAGGCACCGGCCTGGCCGGTCGCCGTGGCGGACGAGGCCGTCCCCGCGGACGCCGCGGACGTTTCGCTCGTCCGGGACGCCGCCGGCCCGAGCGCGGAGCAAGCGGCCGCGCCGACGGACGTCGCGGAACGGGAAGAGCCGGCCGCGCCGGCGACGCCCGCGGAGGGGATTCCGCTCGGGTTGGCGTCGGCGCTCGATCGCTTGGACTGCGCCGGCGACCTCACGTCGCTCGCCGACGACGCGCCCGTCTCGTACACGACGGAAGTCGACGTCGAGGCGATCGCGATGCCGGATCTGCCGGCGTTCGAGTTCCGGGGCGAGCGGGCGGGCGGCGGAGGCCGCAGTCTCGACAACGTCTGCGAGTTCGAGGAAGCGCCGGCTTCCGGCGGCGCGGAGATTCCCGACGACATCGGCCGGCTGTTCCCCGGCGCCGAAGAAGACGTCGCGGACGAGGTTCCCGCCGCGACGGCTCTCGAAGCGCGGGCCGCCGCGCTCGAGGCCGAAGCGCCGGGCGCGTCCGTCGAACCCGCGGCGGTCGTCGAAGAAGCGCGCGAATCGATCGAGCAGCTCGTCGAACCCGCGGCGTTCGTCGAAGAGCCGCGCGAATCGAGCGAGCAGGTCGTCGAGCCCGCGGCGTTCGTCGAAGAACCGCGCGAATCGAGCGAGCAGGTCGTCGAGCCCGCGGCGTTCGTCGAAGAACCGCGCGAATCGAGCGAGCAGGTCGTCGAACCCGCGGCGTTCGTCGAAGAGCGGCCCGAAGCGGTCGCGTCGAGCGAAGAGCCCGCCGCGTTCGTCGAAGAGCCCGCCGCGTCCGAAGTCGCCTCCCCGCGCAGCCTCGTCGACGAACCGGCCGCGCCCGCCGCGGCGGCGCCGGCGAAGTTCCGTTTCGACGGCCCCACGCCGAAGCCCGCGCTTCGGCCGCGGCCGCACTTCCATCTCCTCGGCGAGACGGAGGACACCTCCAGCAATCAGGGCTTTGCGCCCACGCCTTCGTTCGACCACACCGGCCCGTCCAGCCCGATCGGGCCACATCACGGCGTTTCGGCCGGCGTCGCCCCCCCGGGGCCGCCGCCGCCGCGCCCGGGCGCGCCTGCCGCGCCTCCCGCTCCGATCGGGCAGTGGTCGTATCAACGCTTCGTCGCCCCCCGTCCGGCCCCCGCGCCGGTCCCGGCGACGGCGTCGTCGGCGCCCCAGCAGCGTTTCCACACGGGGCCCGACCTCGACTCACAGCTCGATCGCGCATTTGCTGGCCAGGGGGGCCAGAGCGACGCCGCACGCGGCGCCGGAGGCGACGGGCAGGGAGGCACGTCGGGCGGCGACGCGGAAGATCCCGCAGAGCCGATCCTCCATTCGGACGCGCGGGAGTTCGATCCCGCGACGGCCGCTCTCCTCTCGAGTCTCGAGGGGTTGGACGCCGTTTGCCGCGAGGACGCCGCGGAGGACGACGATCTCGACCAGTGGCTGACCGACGGCGGCGCGGTCCTCGACGAGACGTTCCCGGAAGAGTTCGAGTCCTCGCCTCCTTGCCCGCCTCCGCCGACCGACGACGACGAGCGCAGCCTCGAAACGCTCCTCTCCGCCCCGGTCGAGCGCGCCGCCGCGCCGGCGGACGAAGAGGACATCCCCGACTTCTGGACCTCCCCGACCGGCCCGGCCGACGTCGAGCCGGTGGCCGGACCGCTCGTCGGCCCCCGCGCCGACGACGAGCCGCGGCCCGACGACGAGGCGCCCCGCGGAACGGCCCCCTCGGCGCCGCCGCTCGAGGAGCCGACGGCGCGCTCGATGGGGCTCGTCCTTTCCGCGGCCGCGGTGCTGGTGGTCCTGATCGGCGTCGGCAGCGGGGCGCTCCTGCTGCGCGGCGCAGGGGCGGCGCCCGCCGCGCCGGCCGCGATCCGCGCCGAGCGCGCTTCGGACGCGACGCCCGCGGCGCCGGACGCAACCCGCGCCGAGCGCGCGTCGGTCGAGGCCTCCGCGGCCGGAACCGGCGCGGCGTACGAGCCGACGACGCCCGCTTCGGAACGGCGGACCGCCGCCGCGAGCCCGGAACCGGCGCCCGCCGCGCCGGAGATCGTGCGGCCCGTCCCGCGCGCCGTCTCCGACCGCCTCGACGGCCAGACCGCCCGGCCGACGCCGCGGGCCGCGGTCGGCTCGACCGCGCCGGAACTGGCGCGGCCGGCCGAACTCGACCGTCCGCTCGAGCGGGTCGCCGGCGAGATCCCCGCCGAGGCGGCGCACGCCGCCGCGCCCGGGAAGGCGGTCCTGAGCGTCCTGGTCGGCCCGGACGGCGACGTCCGCGACGTCCGGCTGATGAGCGATCCGGGGCAGGGATTGGGCGAGGCGGCGCGCCGCGCCGTCGCCGGCTGGCGGTACACCGCGCCCCGCCGGGCCGGGGAGCCGGTCCAAGTCTGGCGGACGGAAACGGTTTCGTTCGGCCGGCCGTGAACGGCCCGCGAGCGGCAAATTAAAAGGGGACGGCGAGTCGCCGTCCCCTTGTCTCGATAGACTCCAAGCGGCGAACGAACGTTCGCGCCGCGCCCGGAGCGTCCCGGGCGTCAGGCCAGCGAGGCCTTGCGCTCGGCCTTGCGGCGCTTGCGGTCGTTCTCGCGGCGGCGACGACGACGGCGCTCCGACGGCTTCTCGTAGTACTCGTGCTGCCGGATCGCCTTGCGGATGCCGAACTTCTCCACCTTGCGGCGGAACCGGCGCAGGGCCTTTTCCAGGTCGTCCTTCACCACCACGTACGTCGAATCAGGCATCGTCCAACTCCAAGAGGTCCGGCCGGCGCGGCCGCGCCGCCGGTTCTTCGCCAAGCGCGCACAAAGCCCTTCACTCCCGAGCTTCCCATCCGAAGCCGGAAGGAAGGGCCACGTCCAACTGCGGCAGCGGAAAGATTATGTGCGGCGGCGGCGACTGTCAACTTGAAAGGCGCCGCGGCGGCGTCTACGCTCCCCGTCCGCGATGGTCTGGTTCCGCAAAGAGCGCCCCGAGGGGCCGCGGGCCGTCGGCCGCGGCGAGGTGGTCGGACTGCACGTCGTCTGCCCCGCCTGCGGCGGCCGCTCGGAGCGTCCCCGCGCCGCGGAACGGGGCTGGCGCTGCGCGGCGTGCGGCGCGCTGCTGCCGATGCCGGCGCGGGCGCGGCTCGACGCGCTGCTCGACCCGGGGGCGGAGCCGCTCTTCGGGCGGCTGATCTCCTCCGACCCGCTGCGCTTCGCGGGCCGCACCCCCTACCGCGACCGGCTGCGCGCCGCGCGCGCGACCTGCGGTCTGGGGGACGCGATCCTCGCGATGCGCGGCGCGATCGACGGGATCGAGGTCGTCGCCGCGGCGTTCGAGCCGGGGTTCCTCGACGGGACCTTCGGCGCGGTCGTCGGCGCGACCATCGCCGGCTGCGCCGACCTCGCCAAGGCGGAGCGCCGGCCGTTCGTCCTCGTCGCGCAGTCGGCGGGGCCGCGGCTCGAGGAAGGCGCCGTCGCGCTGGCCCACGCCGCGCGCGCCGGGGCGGCGCTGGCCGCGCTGGCGGCGTCCAAGACGCCGTTCCTCGCGGTCGCCGCCGATCCGCTGCGCGGGCCGGCCGCGGCGCTGGCGCTGCAGGCGGACGTCGTCGCGGCCGAGCCGGGGGCGCGGATCGCCCTCGCCGGCGCGGCCGACCTGGAGCCGCGGGCGACGAAGGCTCTTGCCGGCGCGTGCGCGGCCGAAGAGTTGATTGCCCGCGGACTGGTGGACCTCGTCGCGCCGCGGGCGGAACTGCGGGCGACGCTCGCGCAGTTGCTGCGGCTGTTGTGGAGTTCCCCGTCCGCGAGACCCGCGCCCTGCGGCGCGTGAACGATTCCGCGCAAGAAGAAGGCAACGCTGTGGACACCGCCCAAGATCCGCTCGTCTCGTGGCTCTTCTCGCTGCAAGGTCCGGCCCTCAAGTGGGACATGGACACGGCGCGCTCGTTCTGCGTCTGGCTCGGCCGGCCGGAGCGCGGCTTCCCCGCGCTGCACGTCGCGGGGACGAACGGCAAGGGCTCGGTCGCGGCGCTCGCCGAGTCGATCGCCCGCGTCTCCGGCCTCTCCACCGGCCTCTACACGAGCCCGCATCTGGTGCGGCCCGAGGAGCGGATCCGCCTCGGCGCCGCGGACATCTCGCGCGACGCCTTCCGCTCGCTGATCGAGCGGCTGCGCCGCGCCGCCGCGGCCGCGGTCGCGGCCGGCGCCGTGCCGCGCCATCCGTCGTTCTTCGAGATGATGACCGCCGCCGCCTTCGTCGCCTTCGCCGAGCGGCGCGTCGATCTCGGCGTCGTCGAGACCGGCCTCGGCGGCCGCCTCGACGCGACGAACGTCCTCGATCCGCGCGTCTCGGTGATCACGACGATCGCGCTCGACCACGTGAAGACGCTCGGCGGGACGCTCGAGGCGATCGCGCGCGAGAAGGCGGGGATCATCAAGCCCGAGGCGCCGGTCCTCGTCGGCTGGGTGCCGCCGGAAGCGCGCGAGGTCTTCGAGGCGACGGCGCGGGAGCGCGAGGCGCCGCTGCACCTCGCCGAACGGGAACTCGACGTGGCCGCGCGCGACGACGGCTCGTTCGACGTGACGACGCCGCTGCGCGCGTACCGCTCGCTGCGCTGCGCGCTCGCCGGCCCGCACCAACGGCGCAACGCGGCGCTGGCGATCCGCGCCGCGGAACTGCTGCGCGAGCGCGGGATCGCGATCGACCTCGACGCCGTGGCCGACGGCCTCGTCGCGACGCACTGGCCGGGACGGCTGGAGCGGCTCGACGGCGCGCTGCTCGCGGCGGACCTGCCGCCGGTGCGCTCGTGCCTGCTCGACGGCGCGCACAACATGGAAGGGATCGGCGTGCTGGCCGCGGCGCTGGCCGACGCCGACCGCCGCGCGCCGACGCGGCGTGCGCTCGTCTTCGGCCTGACCGAGGGACGCGATGCCCACAGGATGATCGGCCCCTTGGCGCCGCACGTGTCGCGGGTCGTCGTCGCGCGCCCCGGCATCGTCAAGGCGATCGACCCGGCCGAAGTGCACGCCGCGCTCGTCGAGGCCGCGCCCCAACTCGCGCCGGAGCTCGTGCCCGATCCGGCCGAGGCGCTGCGCCGCGCGGCGGAGCTCGCCGGGCCGGACGGCGAACTGCTCGTCGCCGGCTCGCTCTACCTCGTCGGCGACGCGCGCCGCGTCCTTCTCGACCTCGACGGCACGGGGCACCCGCGCCGCGAAACGCAGATCGCCCCCGCGCTGGTCTGAACGGAGACGTTCGACGGATGAACTTGCTGCCCGACATTCCGACGCCGCATCTGGCCGACCTGCCGGTCGCCGAGCGCCGCAACGACCGCGAGGTCGAACTGATCGTGCCCGAAGGGGACGCGCCGCTCGACTTCGCGCGGATCTTCGGCCGCGCGCGCGAGCTGGAGCTCGAGGTCGGCTCGGGGAAGGGGCGCTTCGTCCTGCTCGCCGCGACCGCGCGTCCCGACGTGGACTTCGTCGGCGTCGAGTACGCGCGCAAGTTCTACCTCAAGGCGCTCGACCGCGTCGCCAAGCGCGACCTCGCGAACGTGCGGCTGATCAACCACGACGTCTTCCCGCTGCTGCGGAGCCGCTTCGCTTCGGCCTGCTTCGCCGCGGTCCACGTCTACTTCCCCGATCCGTGGCCGAAGAAGCGGCACCACAAGCGGCGCTTCTTCCGCGACGAGGTGCTCGACGACGTCGCCCGCGTGCTGAGCCCCGGCGGCCTGCTGCGCGCCGCGACCGACCACCCGCTCTACGCGGCGGCGATCCGCGAGGTGATGGCCGCGCGGACCGACTTCGAGGACGCCGGGCCGGACCAGGCGCTGTGGGAGCTCCCCGGAATGGGGGACTACACGACGCTCGGCGTGACGAACTTCGAGATCAAGTACCGCCGCGAGGGCCGTCCGATTCACCGCTTCGCCTGGCGTCGCCGCTGACCCTGCGCCGAGCGGCGGCCGCGCCCCGGAACGCCGTTGTCGCGCGCGCGCGCTTGCGTCCGCCGCGCGCCGTCCGCGCCGCGCATCCGCCCCGCGCGTCCGCGCCGTCCCGCGGGCGGGAGAGTGCCCCGCCGCGTCGCGGCGCCGCGCGGCGCGGGGCGGCGGATCTTCCCCGCGTGGGCGCCGAACTCGCGATCGATCCCGAACTGTCGGCGTGGCTCAAGCTGGCCCGCCTGCCGGGGCTGACGCCGGAGACGACGGACGATCTCGTCCGCCTCTTCGGCGGCGCGGCGCGCGTCGTCGATCCCGCCGCCGGCCGCCCCGCCGAAGCGGCGGGCTGCGCGGACCTGCTGGCCGCGCTGCGCTCTCCGGCGCACGACGCCGCGGTGCGCCGCGAACTTGATCTCGCCGCGCGCACGGGGTGGCTCCATCTCCACCGCGGCGGCCCCGGCTACCCCGAGCCGCTGGAGGACCTCGGCGCGCCGCCGCGCGTCCTCGCCGTCCGCGGCGACGTGTCGGTTCTCGGCCGGCCGGCGGCGGCGATCGTCGGCAGCCGCCGGGCTTCGGACTACGGCCGGCGGATGGCGCAGGAACTCGCGGCGGGGCTCGCGCGGGTCGGCGTCGTCGTCGTCAGCGGCCTCGCCCGGGGCGTGGACGGCGCGGCGCACGCCGCGGCGCTCGAAGCCGGCGGGACGACCGTCGCGGTGATGGGGACCGGGTTCGACCGCGTCTATCCGCGCGAACACGGCCCGCTCGCCGAACGGATCGTCGCCGGCGGCGCGCTCGTGACGGAGTTTGGTCCCGGCGTCCCGCCGGCGCCGGAAAACTTTCCGCGCCGCAACCGGATCATCGCCGCCCTTGCCGACGTCGTGATCGTCGTCGAGGCGGCGCTCCGCTCGGGGGCGCTGATCACGGCGCGCCTCGCGCTCGACCTCGGGCGGGAGGTCCTCGCCGTGCCGGGGCGGGTCGGCGATCCGCTGGCCGCCGGCGCGTTGAGTCTGCTGCGGGACGGCGCGCCGCCGGCCCTCGGCGCGCTCGACGCCCTCCTCGCGCTTTCCCCGCGCCGCTTCCCGGAGCTCGCGGCGGCGGCCGCGGCGGCGCTGCGCGGCGAGGAGGCCGCGGCCCTCGCCGCCGAGCGTCCCGGGCCGAGCCCCGCCGCGGAGCTCGGCGTCGAGGCCGAGGCGGTCTTCGGGGCGTTGCCGCGCGACGAGGACCGGCAGGTGGACGAGCTCGCCGCGGCCGCGAACCTCCCGCTCGACGCCGTTCTCGCGGCCCTCTTCGCCCTGCAGTTGGCCGGTTTGGCGGAGGCGCTCCCCGGCGCGCGGTTCCGCCGGACCGTCCGCCCCGGCGGCGGGCGTGTTTGACACGTAGCGCGGGCAAGATTATTCCTAGCCCGCCCCGGGGCCTGCGGCGGCGAGTCGCCACAAGGGCCCGGCAGGGCGCGGCGCGCCGGCTTTCCGCGGCCGCGCCCGGACACGGACACCTGAGGGAGTTGCAGCGTGGCAAAGCACCTCGTGATCGTCGAGTCGCCCGCCAAGGCGAAGACCATCAACAAGTTCCTCGGCCGCGACTATCGCGTGAAGGCCTCGAAGGGGCACGTCCGCGATCTGCCCAAGAACCCCAAGAAGAAGGGGGACAAGGACTGGATCGGCGTAGACGAGGACAAGGGCTTCAAGCCGCACTACGAGATCCTCAAGGACCGCGTCAAGACGGTGGACGAGATCATCGCCGCGGCGAAGGAGGCGGAGACTGTTCTCCTCGCGGCCGATCCTGACCGCGAAGGGGAGGCGATCTGCTGGCACCTCGCGCAGCTGCTGCGCGAGAAGAAGATCGACAAGCCGGTCCAGCGGATCCTGTTCAACGAAATCACGCGCCGCGCGGTGCGCGCGGCGATCGAAGCCCCGCGCGAGATCGACGAGCAGAAGGTGGACGCGCAGGAGGCGCGGCGGATCCTCGACCGGATCGTCGGCTACCGCGTCTCGCCGCTCCTCTGGGACCGCGTCCGCCGCGGCCTCTCCGCCGGGCGGGTGCAGACCGTCGCGCTGCGGATGATCGTCGAGCGCGAGCGCGAGATCACCGCCTTCAAGAACGTGGAGTACTGGACCGTCGCGGCGCGTCTCGCGCCGACCGACCGCGCGGTCTTCGAGGCCAAGCTGATCCGCTGGCAGGGCGAGGACGCGCCGTGGCGCAAGGCGTCCGAGGGGAGCGAGAAGCAGGCGACGCTGCCGGACGAAGCGGCCGCGAAGGCCGTCGTCGCCCACTGCTCGGCGCGCCCCTTCCGCGTCGCCGGCCTCGAGGCCAAGCGCAGCCGCCGCAACCCGCCCCCGCCGTTCACGACGAGCAAGCTTCAGCAGGAGGCCTCGCGCCGCTTCCGCTTCCCGGTGGCCCGCACGATGCGCCTCGCGCAGGGGCTCTACGAAGGGAAGGACCTCGGCGAGCTCGGCACGGTCGGCCTCATCACCTACATGCGTACCGACTCGACGCGCGTCGCCGCCGAGGCGCTCGACGCGGTGCGCGAGCACATCGGCAAGACGTTCGGCGCCGACTACCTGCCGGAGTCGCCGCGCTATTTCCGCCAGAGCAAGTCGGCGCAGGACGCCCACGAAGCGATCCGCCCGACGAGCCTCGACCTCTCTCCCGAACGGGTCCGCCCGCACCTCGAGGCGGACGAGTTCAACCTCTACAAGCTCGTCTGGGACCGGTTCGTCGCCAGCCAGATGACGGCCGCCGAGTTCGACGTGACGACGGTGGACGTCGTCGCGGGCGAGGCGCTCTTCCGCGCGGTCGGGCAGGTGCAGCGGTTCGCCGGCTGGCTCGCCGTCTATCAGGAGACGCGCGAGGAGGACGCGGAGGAAGGGGACGAGGCGGCCGCGTCGCTGCCGGCGCTCGAGGCGGGGGAGACGCTCGGTCTCGACGCGCTGCTGCCGCAGCAGAACTTCACCCAGCCGCCGCCGCGCTTCACCGAGGCGATGCTCGTCCGCGCGCTCGAAGAGAACGGCATCGGCCGGCCCTCCACCTACGCCGCGATCCTCGGCGTCCTGTCCGAGAAGGACTACATGGACAAGGTCGAGGGGCGGCTCAAGCCGACGGAGCTCGGCGAGCTGGTCGTCGATCTGCTCGTGAAGCACTTCGGCGACATCTTCGACGTCGCCTACACCGCGCGGATGGAAGAAGAGCTGGACAAGGTCGAGGGGGGCGAGATGGACGGCGTCCAGGCGCTCTCCGCCTTCTCCGTCCGCTTCCGCAAGGACCTCGACCTCGCGCGCACGCAGATGGAGAACATCAAGCGGCGCGTCGAGAAGACCGACGTCAAGTGCGAGCAGTGCGGCGCGATGATGGTCAAGCGCTGGGGCCGCTTCGGCGAGTTCCTCGCCTGCGAGAAGTACCCCGAGTGCAAGAACACCAAGGAGCTCAACGCCGACCGCCAGCCGCTCCCCGAGATCGACGAGACGTGCCCGAACTGCGGCAAGCCGATGGCGCTGCGCCGCGGCAAGTGGGGCCCGTTCCTCGCCTGCTCCGGCTATCCGGAGTGCAAGACGACCCGCAAGATCAAGCTCCAGGGGGACAAGGTCGAGGTGAAGAAGGAAGTCGTCCTCGACGAGAAGTGCCCGGAGTGCGGCAAGCCGCTGGCGCGCAAGAGCGGGCGCTTCGGCGAGTACGTCGGCTGCACCGGCTTCCCCGACTGCCGCTTCACGCGCCAGGAGGAGACCGGCGTCGCCTGCCCCAAGTGCGGCAAGTCGGTCGTCGCCCGGCGCTCGAAGCGCGGCAAGCTCTTCTACGGGTGCACCGGCTACCCCAACTGTGATTTCGTCCTCTGGAAGAAGCCGGTCCCCAAGCCCTGCCCGAAGTGCGGCTCGCCCTACCTGCTGGAGTCGAACACCAAGCGGTACGGCGCGCGGCTGCTCTGCGAGAAGGAAGGCTGCGGGCACGTCGAGCAGCAGTGACGCCGACCGTTTGAAACGGCGCCGCGACCGCGGAGCGCATCGGCCCGCCCGATCGGCGGGCCGTTGCATACTGTGGCCCTGCGGGGCGGCGGGAGCGGCCCTCGCGGAGGATGGCCGATGGACGCCGCACGGGCCCTGTCCGTTTCCTTGGCGCTTTGCGCCGTCCTGACCGGCGCCGCCGGCGCGCAGACGCCGCCGGACGCGCGCCCCTCGGGACTCGTCGAAGAGGTCAAGGTCTCGCTGGTGCAGTTCAACGTGCTGGCGACCGACAAGGACGGCCGCCCGATCGCCGACCTCAAGCCGGAAGACCTCGCGGTGCGCTGGGACGGCGCCGAGCGGAAGCTGGCCTTCCTGCAGGGCTGGGCGGAAGGGACGCCCGCGCCGGCCGCGACCCCCGCGCCGGCCGCGCCCGGGCCGGCCGCGGCGCCGGCCGCTTCGCGCGGCCGCTGGCTCGTCCTCTTCTTCGACGACTTCCTCTCCACGCAGTACACGCGCCTCCGCTCGCTCGCCGCGGCGCGGACCTTCGCGCGCGAGCATCTGCGTCCGAACGACCACGTCTCGGTCGTCGCCTTCAACGGCAAGGTCAACGTGCTGCTGCCGTTCAGCGTCGACCGCTCCGCCCTCGCCGCCGCCCTCGACCAGAGCGAGGCGCTGACCAAGCGGGCGACCGAGGACCGCTACGACGAGCTGACCTCGCTCGTGGTGATGATCCGCGAGCAGTGCAATCCCGACGGCGACCCCGCCTCGGGCATCGTGACGACCACGACGCTGCAGCGCCGCGCGGCCTGCGCCTCGCGCTTCATCGGCATGTGGCGCACGCAGAACGAGCGGTACGTGGACGTCTACACGGCCGGCCTGATCGCGCTGATCCGCTCGCTCGGCGCCGTGCCCGACGCCAAGCTGCTCGTCCTCTTCGGCGACGGCGTGCCGCGCGACCCCGCGCTCGAGGCGCTCGACGCGAGCGAGATCGCCCTCGGCGCCGGCGCCTCGCGCTGGATCGCCACGCGCCCGCCCTACTCCTACGAGACGGTCTACCGCCATCTCGCGGACGCCGCGGCCTCGGCCCGCGTCTCGATCTTCCCCGTGCTCTCCGGCGAGCGGGTCCGCTCGGCGACGCTCGGCCCGTCGCTCTACTGGAAGCTGGGCGGCGGCACTCGTCCGCCGACGGTGGACATCGCCGCGCGCACGCAGCGGAACATGAAGGACGGCCTCGAGGAGATCGCCGCGCGGACCGGCGGCGCGGTCGTCGAGTCGATGGATCCGGGCGCTTCGGTGACGAAGATCTCCGACCTCTCGCTCGGCCTCTACACCGCCGGCTTCTACCCGCCGCGCGCCGCGGAAGAAGGCGCGACGCCGGAACTGAAGATCACGTCGCGGCGTCCCGGCGTGACGCTGAAGTTCGGCGCCGGCCTGGCGCGTCCGGTCGCGGCCGCCCCGCGCGGCGAACTCCGCGCGACCCCCGCCGGGGCCTGCGCCGCGGGGCAGCGGCGGGCGATCACCGTGCGCGCGCGGGTCGAGCGCGCGTCCCTTTCGTTCGAGCGGGTGCGCGACGCCTACTCCGCCAACCTCGCGCTGCTCTTCACCGTCGTCCGCCCCGACGACGGCGAGGCGCTGTTCACGCAGTACCGCTTCTTCAACCTCGCCGAGACGGTCGAGGAGCACCAAGCCGCCGGCCGGCCCGATCCGGAACTGGAGTTCCTGATCACGGCGCCGTGCGAGACGCTCGTCGTCTCCTGCACCGCGACCGACGCCTGGACCGGCGCCTCGGGCGTCTACTCGGCGCTCGTCGCGAAGTAGCGCCGCGCGGAGGGCGCGGCGGAAAGGCGCCGCCGCGCGGCGCGGCCGCTCAGCGCGGCGCGAGCAGGCGCAGCGCGAGCCGCGGCGTGAACTGCTCGAGCGAGTCGAGGACCGCGTCGGCGAGCGCGAAGCGCGGGTCGCGCGGATCTTCCGGCACGACCACGACCGCCATCCGCGCCGCCTTGGCGGCGACGACGCCGCCGAGCGAGTCTTCGAGCGCCAGCGCCTCGCCCGGCGCGGCGCCGAGGCGGCGCAGCGCGTCGAGATAGACCGCCGGATGCGGCTTGCCGAGCGCCTCCTCCTCGGCGGAGTGGACGACGGCGAAGGCGTCCTCGAGGCCGTTGCGCCGCAGCGCGGCGAAGATCAGCCGGTAGGAGGAGGACGAGGCCAAGGCGAGGCGGAAACCGGCCTCGCGGCACGACGCGACCGCCTCCGCGGCGCCGGGACGGAGCGCGCCGCGCTCCTCCAGCAGCTCCTCCATCCGCGCGACGATCATCCGCGCGAGCGCGGCGGGGGACGGCCCGCGCCACGGCCGGCGCGCGAACCAGTGCCGCGTCACCTCGTCCACGCGGAGCCCCATCGTCGTGCGGCAGAGGTCCGGCGTCAGCGCGACGCCGACCGTCCCGAACAGCTCGATCTCCGCCTCGCGCCAGAGCGGCTCGGAGTCGATCAGCAGGCCGTCGAGGTCGAAGACGACGGCGAAGGCGCTCACGCGGAGCGTCCTGCGCCGCGGCGCCGCGCGAAGCGACTCCCGCTCACAGCGTCCGCTCGTAGCGCGAAAGCTCGAGCTTCCACGCCGGCACGCCGCAGTAGCGCCGCCCTTCCGGGCAGATCGGCCGCGCGCCGGCCCGCGCCCGCGCCGCGCACGGCGGCAGCAGCAGCGCGCCGAGCCGCGGATGGACCGCCGCGACCTGCCGCGCCTCGTCGAGGCTCGCGCGCCAGATCTCCTCCTGCGCGTTGAAGCAGAGGCGCATGGCGTGCTTGTGCCGCAGCGCGGCGAAGTCGGACGACTCGGTGAAGCGGACCGCCGTCGCGTTCGGCAGCAGATAGACCAGCGCCTCGTCCGGCGCGCCGAGCGCGCGCAGGCGGGCGATGCCGTCCCACGCCGCCGCCGTCGCGTCGTCGAAGATCCGCCGCGCCTCGTCCGTCTCGACGACGATCCGCGGCGCGACGACGTCCGGCGCGTCGAACAGATGCGCGAGCAGCGCCGGCCGCGCCGCGGGGGTCATGCGGTGCCGCTGGTCCTGCGAGTCGGCGCTGTGGGAGAGCTTCTTGCGGAACGTGTACGAGGCGTGATGCAGCGCGCGCGTCGTCCGCCCGAGCGTGCCGACGTTGAGCGATTCGCCGAGCAGCGGGTTGCGCGCCGGGTCGGCGGCGAGGGCGATCGCGTCGTCGTCGGAGAGGTACGAGCGCGGCATCCCCAGCGCGTCGCGCACCGCCTGGGCCACGACCTGCTCGGCGCGCGGATCGAACGAAACGAGCCGCGAAACCTTGCCTTCGAGCTCCGCGTCGAACTCCGCCGCGAACGCCGCGGCGCGCCGCGGATCGACGAGCCCGCCGGCCGCGGCGAGCGCCGCCGACTCCGGATGCGCGTCGGTCGGCAGCGCCTTCTCGGCCAGGTCGGCGAACGTCGGGTCGAGCTTCGCGACCTCGGCCACCATCGCCTCGACGATCAGCTTCGTCTCCGAAGGGACGTCGGGCTGCGCCGCCATCCGCGCGTAGCGGAGCAGCGTCAGGCCGGAGATGGTGTGGTAGAGCCGCGCCCACGCGGCGACCGGCAGCGCGTAGCGCGCCGCCTCCTGCGCGCGCCGGCGCACGTCGAGCCGCCACTCCTCCGGCTTCCGCCCGCGGGCGGGGAAGAGGGCGAAGAACCGCTCGGCGGCGGGCGCGGCGAGGGCCGCGGCGAGCGCGTGGTACGCCTCCTCGAGCCGGGCGAGCGTCCCCTCGTAGACCGCCTGCGCCTCGCCTTCCAACTCCGGCACGACGGCCGCGCCGCGCCCGACCTTCACGTAGCGCTGGCTGACCTGCTCGGAGTTGTAGAACGGATGGGCGTGGAAGAAGCTCCAGACGGCGTGGCGCGAGACGCGGTCGAGCGCGAACTGGAAGTGGGCGTGCTGGAAGATCGTGTGGTGGCCGGCGCCGTACAGCTCGCGGGCCAGCTCGTCGCGCTTGCGCCGGGCCTCCTCGAGCGCTTCCCCCTCGAGCCCGTCGCCGCCGACCTCCTCCGCGGTCACGAGCCCCTTCGCGGCGTAGCAGCTCCGCGCCGCCGCGACCGACTGGTCGATCGGCCGCGCGAACGACGCGACGAGACGAACGTCGGGTTGGACGCGGAAACGGAGCATCGCTGCGCCGCGCGGCTACGGACGCCCGGCGACGGCCGGGTCGCCGGCCTTCCACGGCACGGCGCGCGACGCCTTGAACTCCTCGCGCGTCCCGTCGGCCGCGGCGGCGCCGTCGCCCGCCGGCCCGCCGACGGCGATCGGCAGGCCCGCCGCGCGCCAGCCGGCGAAGCCGCCGGCGAGGACGCCGACGCGCCGGAACCACTTGTGCGCCAGCTCGGCCGCGGCGGCGTGCGCCGCGCCGCGCGGCGCGCCGTCCTCGTCCACGAGGACGACCAGCTCCGCCGCCTGCGCCGACTGGTGCGGGCGCCGGGCGAGCTGCGCTTCGGGAAGGTGGATCGCCCGCGGAAGATGACCGGCGAGGAACGCCTCCTCCGCGCGCAGATCGAAGATCCAGGCGCGGCCGCCCGGAACCTCCGGATCGGCGAGGTCTCCCTCGACGAGCCGGAGGACCTCCTCCGCGGCGATCGGTCCGATCACCCCTTCGTCTCCAGGACCGCCTTGATCAGCTCGGGGACGAGCTCGGCGACGTCGCCGACGATGCCGTAGTTCGCCTCGTTGAAGATCGGCGCGTCCTTGTCCTTGTTGACCGCGACGATGCACTGCGCGCCGCGCACGCCGACCATGTGCTGGATCGCGCCGGAGATCGCCAGCGCGACGTAGAGCTTCGGCGCGACCGACTGCCCGGAGCTGCCGATCTGGTGCTCGTGCGGCAGCCATTCGGCGTCGATGACCGGACGCGAGGCACCGACCGCGGCGCCGAGCGCCTCGGCGAGGCCGCCGACCAATGCGCCGAACTTCTCCTTCGAGCCGAGCCCTCGGCCGCCGGCGACGATCATCGGCGCGGCGGCGAGATCGACGGCGTGGCCGCCGGTCGCGCGGATCTCGAGCACGGCGCGGCGCAGCGCGGCCGGGTCGAGCTCGACGCGCGCCGCGCTGACCAGCGCCTCGGTCCCTTCCGGCAGTTCGTCGGCCGGGAACGCGCCGGTCTGCAGCGTAGCGAAGCGCGGCGCGGGGCCGTCGTCGATCGTGCGGGCGACGAACTTCGCGTCGTACGGCTGGCGCTGGAAGACGACCTTGCCGTCCTCGACGTCGGCGGCGACGACGTCGGTCACGACCGGCGCGCCGAACGAGGCCGCGACGAGCGGCAGCATGTCCTGCGCCAGATAGGTGTGCCCCATCAGGACCCACTCCGGCTGCAGGTCGCGCACAACCGCGCCGATCGGCAGACGCCAGCCGTCCGGCGTGTACGTCTCGAGCTGCGGGTGGTCGGCCAGCAGGACGCCGTCCGCGCCGCGCGCCGCGAGCTCGCGGGCCAGCGGCTCGACGCCGCGCCCGAGAACGAGCGCGTAGGCGTGCCCGCCGAACGACTGGGCGAGCCGCCGCGCCAGCGCGAGCGCCTCGAACGTGCCGCGGCGCAGCTTGCCGCCTTCGTGCTCCGCGACGACCAGGATGTCATTCGCCATCGGTTGTCACCTTTCCGCGCCGGCTCAAAGGACCTTGGCGTCTTTGCGCAGCTTCTCGACCAGAGCCTGGGCCGCCTCGGCCGGCTTCCCCTCGATCATTTCGCAGTGCCCCTTCTTCTCCGGCGGGGCGAGCGAGAGGATCTTCAGGCGGCTGCCGGTCCGGCCCATGTGGGACATGTCGAGATGCAGCTCGTCCGGGGTCGGCTGGTCCACCGGCTTCTTCTTGGCGGCCATGATCCCCTTGAGCGACGTGTAGCGGACTTCGTGGATGCCGGACTGGATCGCCAGCACCGCGGGGAGCGGAATCTCGGAGACTTCCTGCCGTCCGGCCTCGAGCTCGCGCACGACGCGCAGCTTCCCGTCGAGCGGCTCGACGCCCATCGTCAGGAAGACGCAGGGCCAGTCGAGCAGCCCGGCGAGCAGCGCCGGCGTCTGGCCGTAGCCGGAGTCGTCGGAGCGGGCGCCGCCGAGAACGAGGTCGTAGCCGTCGCGCCGGACGAGCGCGGCGAGCGTGTGGGCCACGGCGATCGGATCGCCGCCCTGGAATTCCGGGGCGTTGAGGTGCACGCCGCGGTCGGCCCCCATCGCCAACGCCGCGGCCAGCGCCTTGCGCGCGCGGTCGGGCCCGACGGTCGCCGCCGCGACTTCGCCCTCGCCCTGCGCTTCCTTCAGGCGGAGCGCGGTCTCCAGCGCGTAGCGGTCGGCTTCGTTGATTTCCCAGTTGAGGTCCGTCTCGACGATCCCCCGGCCCGCGCTGTCGAGCGTCAGCCGGGAGTCCCGTTCGGGGACCTGCTTGATGGCGACAAGGATCTTCATGCGGCGCTTCCTTTACACAGAAGAGCCCCGCCGCGCGCGAGGCGCTGCGGAGGACGAAATCGTACCTGTTTTTTGGGGAAGCGGGGGAACGGCCGCCGGGCGGCCTCAGGAGCTGAGGGTCGTCCGGGCCTCGAGCAGGAGCATCCGCACCGCTTCGGCGTCCTGGCCGTGCGGATTGCGCGAGAGGTAGGTCTCGAACGCCCCGATCGCCTCGCGGAGCCGTCCTTCGAGGAACAGCAGGCGGCCGCGGTCGCGGACCTCCCGCGGATCCTCGGGCCGGATCGCCAGCAGCAGGTCGATCGCCTCCAGCGCGAGGTCGTAGGCGCCGATGCGCCAGTGGAAGGCCTTCAGCCCGTTGGCCACGC
The DNA here is from genome assembly GCA_021372775.1 of bacterium. Taxonomy (NCBI): domain Bacteria; species bacterium. Next base: position 20,017 of record JAJFTU010000107.1, read on the forward strand.
GGGCCAGCGACTGCTCGCGGACCGCGGCGCGCAGCCACCCTTCGGAGAACTCGAGCCGGCCGCCGCAGGCGGCGACGGCGAGGGCGCGGCACTCGTCCGGGGTGAGGGGCCGGCCGTTCCGCGCAAGATCCATGAAGGCGGCCTTGCCGCCGCCGTCGGCCCGCAGGAGCGCCGCCCCGGGGGCGGCGACGGGGCGGATCGGCAACGCCGCGCGCTCGGCCGCCTCCGCGACGATCAGCGCGAGGAGATGCGGCGCGGCCGACCGCGCGGCGATCGCCGCGTCGATGAAGAAGTCCTCGGCGCGTTCGGCGCCGGTCCGGGCCGTCGTCCAGCCGAGCTGCTCGAAAAGGGCGCGTGCGACGCCGGCGAGAAGGAAGCGGGGATGGGCGGCGACGCCGACCGCGAGGGCCAGCGTTCCCGCCAGCTCGTCCAGCGCCCGCTCGACCGCCTCGCCGTCGGGGAGCCGTCCGCCGAGGCGCGCGATCGCCAGCGCCCCCGCGGTCAGCGAGGTCGATTCCTCCGGCCGGGACAGCACTTCGCGCAGCGCGCTTGCGGCGTCGGCTTGCTCGAGCATCGTCGTCGGGCCACTCCCACGGCGAATATAGGCCGCGGGCGGCGCGGTGCACGGCCTTGACCGGGCCGGCCTCCGACGACGGGAACGGGCGGCGCGAACGATCAGCCGAAGAGCTTCTGGTATTCCTTCAGCTCGGCGCGCGCCTGCTCCAACGCCTCGAGCAGTTGCCCCGGGGAGAGCCCCGCCGCGGCGCGGACCGGATCGTCGTTCGCGATCGGCAGGGGGGCCGCGGGGGGATTGTCCACGCCGTGCGCGAGGAGGTTGCCGAGATAGACCGCGCGGTCGAGCGGCTCGCCGGCCGCGGCTCGGGGATCGTGGTGGCGCGCGATCGCGGCGACGATCTGCGGCGGGAACTCCCAGCGCCGGCAGGCCGCCTCGCCGACCACGGCGTGGAAGGCGTCGAACGCGGAATGGACCAGCGGCGCCGGCGCGGTGCGCTTCAGGCGGCGCTGCACCTGGCCGACGATGCCGAGGATCACCAGCTTGCCGACGTCGTGGAAGAGGCCGCCGAGGAACGCGTCGGGCGGCGAGGCCTGCCCGCGGCGCGCGACGGCCTGCGCCGCGAGCGCCGCGGCGAGGCCGTGCCGCGACAGTTCCCGCGCCAGTGCGTCGTGCCCGGGGACGCGGAAGATCCGCGCCTGATACGTCTGCAGCAGCGCGATCCGCTCCACCTCGCGCACGCCGATCCGCACCATCGCCTGGGAGAGCGACGTGCATTCGGCGAGGGAGGCGTAGAACGACGAGTTGGCGAGCCGCAGCACCGTCTTGACGAGCCCCGGATCCCCCTCGACGACCTTGGCGTACTCGTCCACGCCCGCGCCCGGCTTGCGCGCCAGCTCCATCACGCGCGCGGCGCTGCGCGGCAGCGGCGCGAGGTCGTGCTCGCCGACGTAGATCGCCCGCGACAGATGGGCGCGGAAGAGGATCTCGTCGGCCGAGGCGTCGGGGGCGGCGCGGCCGATGATCCGCGCGAGGTCGGTTTCGGAGGGGTGGTCGCCGAGGGCGGCGATCTCGCGCCGGTCGGGCCAGCCCGGCGGGGCGTTCGCCGCGGCGGACGCCTCCGGCGCGGAGATCGGCGCCGTGTCGGCCGATTCGTCGTCCGGCTCGCCCGAGCGGCGCGTCACGGCGCCGCGCGGCGGGGCCTCGGCCGCGGCCGGCTTCGCGCGGGGCGCGGCGGCCGCACGACCGTTTCGCCGCCAAAACGACCAGATCGCCAACGCTCCCTCCGCCTTCGCGCCGCGGCCGCCGCCCGGCGGCGAAGCGACGCCCGATTCCTTTTGTTACCATGATTCGGGCCGGTTCGGGCGGCCGCGGAGGGAGAAATGGATCGTTTGGCGGGGAAGACGGCGCTGGTCACCGGCGCCAGCTCCGGCATCGGACGCGCGACCGCGCTGGCTCTGGCCGGCGAAGGGGCGCGGATCATCGCCGCCGCGCGCCGCGGCGACCGCTTGGGCGAACTGTGCGACGAGATCATTCGCCGGCACGGCGCCGAGGCCTGCGGAAAGCTGGAGCTCGACGTGCGCGACCGCGAGGACGTGCGGAAGTCGATCGACGAGCTCGAGGGCGCGGGGTGGGGCGAGATCGACATCCTCGTCAACAACGCCGGCCTCGCCGCGGGGCTCGACCCGATCCAGTCCGGCCTGTTCGACGACTGGGACCGAATGATCGACACGAACGTCAAGGGGCTGCTCAACGTCTCGCGCCTCGTCCTGCCGGGGATGATCGCGCGCGGCCGCGGGCACGTCGTCAACATCGGCTCGGTCGCCGGGCGGGAGACCTATCCGAACGGCAACGTCTACTGCGCGACGAAGGCCGCGGAGCGGGCGATCAACAAGGGGATGCGCCTCGACCTGCACGGCGCGGGGATCCGCGTGACGACCGTCGATCCGGGAATGGTCAAGACGGACTTCAGCCTCGTGCGGTTCCACGGCGACGACGAGAAGGCGGACAAGGTCTACGCCGGCGCGGCGCCGCTCGGCCCCGAGGACGTCGCGGACGCGATCCTCTGGGCGGTGACCCGTCCCGCGCACGTGAACGTGGAGGAGATCCTGCTCATGCCGACGATGCAGGCCTCCGCGACGATGATCAAGCGTTCCTGAAGCGCGCGCCGAAACGACGAAGGGCCGCGTCGCCTGCGTGCGGCGCGGCCCTTCTCTTTGCGTCGCGCGGCGCTCCGTCGCCGCGGCCGTCGCGCGCCGCGCGGACGCAGGGCGCCCGCGTCGCGCGCGGCGGCCTACGGCTCGAGCGTCGTCGTCGTTCCCGCCGGCGGCGCCGGCCACAGCTCCGCCCCCTCGCCCCGCGCGAACGCGGCGAGCCGGTCGGCGGCGTGCTTCGACGCGGGGTGCTCGTCCGCGCCGCCGGGAAGGCCGGAGAACGAGCGGATCCGCCCCGCGCCGTCGAACGCGGCGACGAGGCGGTAGCTCGGCCCGTGCGTCACGGCGAGCGGCGCGCCGCTCCAGCCGTCGCGCGGCAGCGGCGCGGCCATCGCGTTCGGCGCGTCGCCGCTTCCCTCGACGCCGGCCGCGGGCGGATTGAAGAGGCGCGCCAGCGGCCCCACGCCGATCGGCGAGCGGGGCGCGAGGACGTGCGCCGCGGTGTACGTCCAGAGCGCCGGATCGCCCCCCAAACGGGTCCGCGCGTCGTCCCACGCGGCGTCGAGCGCGGCGCGGACGTGGTCGCACGGCTGCTCGTCCCACGACGTCGCCGGGTTGTCGAGCAGGCCGGCGATGTACTGGTCGTCCTGCGCCGCGGCGAAGAGGCCGCGCAGGCAGCGGGTGCGCGCGAACCACGCGCCTCCCTCGAGGCCCAGCCTCGTGCTTCGGCGGATCCGCTCGTGGAGCCGCGCGCGGAACAGCTCGTGCAGCAGCGGCGCGCCGGCGCCGCGGAGCTCGCCGTCCCACGCGAGGTAGAGCCTCGCCGCGGGGGAGTCGAGGGCGCATCCCTTGACCAGCCCCTGCAGGTCGGCGGCGCTGCCGGCGCGGGCGTCGCGCTGGATCGCCTGCATGTCGGCGGGGGAGACCTTCGGCAGCGCGGCGAGCCGCTCGGCGATGCGGCGCGCGCGGAAGCCGGCGTCGTAGTCGCCGACGAGCGCGCGCTGCGCCGGGTCGGTCGGCGCGGCGGCGATCGAGCCGTCGTTCGCCGAGACGAGCGTCCCTCCGGCGGGATCGACCGCGAGCGGCATCGCCTCGCGCGGCACGAGCCCTTCCCATGCCCCCTCGCCGGTCCACGGCGCGGGGATCCGCCCGTCCCAGCCCTCGCCGCGCCGCGCCGGCGCGGCGCCGACGACGGCGTGCGCCACGGCGCCCGCGGCGTCGGCGCAGAGGAAGTTGAAGCCGGCGTTCTCGTACCGTCTCGCGCCGGCGACGGCCGAGGCGACGTCGCGCGCGCGGTCGATCGCGAAGAAGGCGTCGATCACGCCGCCCCGCTCGCGCGCCGTCCAGCGCTGCAGCAGGCCGCGTCCGGCGAGCCCCGAGGGGCCGACGTAGACCGCGGGGCCGGCGCGCCGCACGACGAACGGCCGCGGCGCCTTCTCGCCGGCGACGACGATCGGCGCCGGGACGAGCTCGAACCGCTTCCACGCGCCGTTCTCGCGGTAGCGCGTCGGCGCCTCGACGTCGTCCACCTCGACGACGAAGAGGTCGGCGTCGTCGAACGGCGCGACGGTGAACGTCCAGGCCACGCGCTCGTTGTGGCCGATCATCACGCCGGGGGCGCCGGCGAGCGTCGCGCCGGCGAGCGTCCCGCCGGGCCACTCGAGGCGCGCCTCGAGCCAGACGCTCGGCCATTCCACGCCCAGATGCGGATCGCCGGCGAGGATCGCGCCGCCGGTCGTGCCGCGCGCCGGGGCGACGATCCAGGCGTTCGAGGCGCGGGCCAGGTCGTCTTCGTCCACGGCCGCGGCGGCGGCGCGCGGCGCCGCATGGGCGGCCGCGAGCAACGCCCTCGTCCCTTCCGGCACGGGCGGAAGCGGCTCGCCGTAGGCGGCCGCCCAGAGCCGTTGCGTCCCCTCGACGCCGAACGCGAGAAGCAGGTCCCAGCGCGCCCGCTCCATCTCCTCGCCGTCGCTCATCGTGCCGGCGAAGAGGCGGCCGAAGGCGGCGACGTCCTCCGCGGTCCACGGCGTCGCCTGGATCCCGGCGGCGCGCAGCTCCGGCGGACGGCGCCGGCCGGCTTCGGCGAGCCCGGCGTTGAGCCCGCCGACGTACGCCTCGAGCGCGCGACGCGCTTCGGCGTCGAGCGCGCGGACGTCGTCCTTGGCCCGCTCGACCCGCGCGTCGCGGCGCGCCTCCTCGTCCTCCTCGACGAACGCCGCGCCGAACGCCGCGGCCAGCTCGCCGCGCGCCGCGCGGCGCCGCAATTCGACCTGGAAGGGGCGCAGCAGTCCGTGGACGTAGCCGAGCGCGCGGAGCGCGTCGTCGAGGCCGGCCGCCTTGATCGTCGGCGTGCCGCGCTCGTCCCACAAGACGGCCGCGCGCGCCGAAAGCCCCGGCAGCCGCGCGTCCCCGTCGCGCCGCGGCAGCGTCCCGCGCCACCACCAGAGCGACGTTCCCGCCGCGATCAAGAGAACGGCGGCGAGGCCGCCGGCGACCCAAAGTGCGACTCGCGTCCTTTTGCGCATGGCCCAAGGATAATCGGGAAAAGCGCGCGCTGCGGAACCGCCGGACCCGCGCGTAGAATCGCGCCCGAAGGAGTCCCGGCGATGAACGAGGAGCGGTTCGACGGCTACGAGACGGGTCCGGACGACGCGGACGCGGCGGTGATTTGGCTGCACGGCCTCGGGGCCGACTGCTACGACTTCGCCCCGGTCGTGCCGGAACTCGGCCTGCCCGACGAGCTCAAGGTCCGCTTCGTCTTTCCGAACGCGCCGCGCCGCCCGGTCACGCTCAACGGCGGCTCGCGGATGCGGGCGTGGTACGACATCCGCCAGCTCGACTTCGACAAGCGGTCCTCCGACGAGACCGGGGCCCGCGAGTCGCTCGGGATCGTCGCCGGCCTGATCGTCCGCGAGAACGCGCGCGGCGTGCGGACCGACCGGATCGTCGTCGCCGGCTTCTCGCAGGGCGGAGCGATCTCCATCCTGACCGGCCTGCTCCACCCCGAGCGGCTGGCCGGGGCCGTCGCGCTTTCCACCTACCTCCTGCTCGGCGACCGGATCGACGCCGAACGCTCCGCGGCGAACCGCGGCCTCCCGTTCTTCATGGCCCACGGGATGTCCGATCCGGTCGTGCCGCTCCCGGCGGGGACCGACGCCCGCGACCGCCTCGTCGCCTGGGGGCATCCGGTCGAGTGGCGCACCTACCCGATGCCGCACGCCGTCCACCCGCACGAGATCGAGGACGTCGGCCGCTTCCTCGCCGCCCGCTTCGGCGCGTCGCGCGCCTGAGCGTCAACCAAGACCGCGTGTCCTCGTCTTGATGGACGAGGACGGGACAGTTGCCGACGATGGCCGAAACGATCCCCCCCGAGCCCGACGAGGCGCTCGTCGCCCGCGCGCGGCGGGGGGAGCAGGACGCCTTCGCCGAACTGGTGACGCGGTGGCAGCGGCCGCTCTTCGCCAAGGCGCTGCGCAATTCCCGCAACCTCGAAGACGCCGACGACCTGGTGCAGGAAACGTTCCTCAGGGCGTGGCGCGAACTGGGGCGTTTCCGCGACGACGCCGCCTTCGGCGGGTGGCTGTTGCGGATCATGGCCAATCTGCTCGCCGACCGCGGCCGGCGGCGCGGACGGGAAACGCCGGGCGCGGAGACGCTGGCCGAGGCGACGCCCGATCCGCGGCCCGGGCCGGACGACGAGCTGGCCCGCGGCGAACTCGAGGACGAGCTGCGGCGGGCGCTCGAAGCGATTCCGCCGGGACGGCGGCGGGAGGTATTCCGGATGCGCTTCGTCGAGGGAATGCCCTTGAACCAGATCGCCGACGCCTTGGGCGTGCACTCCGGCACGGTGAAGGTCCACGTCTTCCGGCTCGTCCGCGACCTGAGGCGGCGCCTGACCGGAAAGGAGGATGCATGAGCGACGAATCGCGGCGCCGCGACGCGGCGCGCACGGACGCGCGACGCGCCTCCTCGCCGCCCGAAGACGTCGCGGAGCGTTTCTTCGCCCGCCAGCGCGCCGAGGTGATGGCGCGCGTGGCCGCGGCGGAGACGCGCCGGCGGCGCCGCCGCGCGGCGCTCCCCGCGGCGGCGGCGATTCTGGTCGGCGCCGCGCTCGTCGGCGGGTACGCCCTGCGCGGGACGCCCCGGCCGCCCGAGACGGCGACGCTCGCCGTCTGGGAGCAGGTCGCCGAGACCGCCACGGAAGACCCGCTCAGCCCCTTCGACCCGATCGCCGTCGAGCGCACGTCGAACGACGACGACGCCCGCTTCGAATCCGACCTGCTGCTGCCCCCGCTCGACGAACCGGACGCGACGTCCGACGAGCCCGAGGCTTGACCCTGCGCCCGCCGACGCGAGGCGAGAGATGGGAGGGAAACCGATGAAGACCATGACCCGAGCGATCCTCTTCGCCTTCGCCGCCGCCTGCGGCGCCGCCGCCGCGCTCGCCGCGCCGCCGGCCCCCGCGACGGAAGCCGCGGCCGCGACGCCGGGGATCCGCGCGTGGTGGGAAAACCCGCGGGTCGTCGAGCGGCTGAACCTCGCGCCCGATCAACAGAAGCGGATCCAGGAGCTCGTCTTCCGGCACACCGAGAAGATGATCGATCTGCGCGCGGAGAAGCAGCGCGCCCAACTCGACCTCTCGCGCCTGCTCGACGCCGAGGCGCTCAACGACGGCGCCCTCGACAAGGCGGCCGAGGCGCTCGACGCCGCGCAGTGCTCCGTCGAGAGAGCGCAGACGCGGCTGCGGATCGAGATCGCCCGCGTGCTCAGCCGCGAGCAGCGGCGGGCGCTCCGGGATCTCGTGCGGGAGCGGGGCGAGGAGATCAAGCGGACGCTGCGGGACGCGGCGCGGGATCGTCGGCAGCAGCAACGCTGACGGCCGGCGACGGGGCGGAACGAAAAGGGCGCGGCCCGCGCGGCCGCGCCCTCTTTGTGTCCGCATGCGGCGGCATCCGCCCCGCGGGCCGCTCGCGCCGCGGTCACTCCGGCGGAGCTTCGTCCTCGTCGAACTCCTCCCCCTCGACGAGCGCTTCCCGGGCCCGCTCCAGATCGGCGCGCCGGACGAGCACCGCGACCCCGGCCAGCGCGTCGAGGCTCGGCAGCTGCCCCCCCGCGTCGTTGCCGAAAAGGGCGCTTTCGATCCCTTCGGCCTCGAGCAGGCCCTGGACGATCTCCGCCTCGGCCATCGTCGGGACGCGGACCAGAACCTCGAGCTTTTCGTCGTCGGCCGCGCGCATCGTCGCGTTCCTCCGTTTCCCGCCGCCGACGCGCGCCCAGCGGCCGCGTTCCGCGCGCGCCGCCGGCGCCGTCGCCGTCTTGGACCGGGATCCTAATATTCGACGAAACGGCCCCTAGACGCCAAAAAATCCCTTTCCGGTGCTTGATGCGCGTCGCGGGCGGTGATACCAATTACGCGACGTTCAACGCTTCCGACGCCAACGTGCGTCCGCAACCCAGAGCATGGAGGAATGGCAAGCATGGCGAAGAAGGCTCCGGCGAAGAAGGCCGCCAAGGGCGGGAAGAAGCAGGTCGAGAAGGAAATGCTGATCGTCGCCAGCAAGGTGAAGAACGCGCTGCGCGAGCACGACGTCAACGTCGCTTCGGACGCGCCGGCGGCGCTCAACGAAGTGATCTACTGGTACATCGCGCAGGCGGCGAAGCGCGCGGTGGCCAACGGCCGCAAGACCGTTCGCCCCCACGACTTCACTGTTTGACGGCGTTCCGGATCGCGTGAGGCGGTCCCGCTTTCGGCGGGGCCGCCTTTTTTGTGCGGCCCCGGACCGGCCGCGGCGTTCCCCGCGCCGCGGCGCCGCGGCGTCTTCCGCGTGAAAGGGACTTGACCGCAGGGCGCGCGAGGCACGAACATCGCGGACGCCATCCTAGGGATTTCCATGAACGGATCGAAGTTGTCCCCCAGCGAAGCGGCTTTCCGCGAGGGGCTGGAGTTGTGCCGCGCGAAGCGCTGTCCGGAGGCGTTTCCGCACCTCGAAACGGCGTTGGCGCTGCTCGTGGACGAGCCGGAGGCCCGCCACGGCCGGCTGCTGCGTTCCTTCTACGGCATGGCCCTCGCCGTGGTGCGCGGCGACCTGCCCCGCTCCCGGCGGCTGTGCGAGGAGGCGATCGCCGACGGCCCGATGGACGCCGACCTCTACTGCAATCTGGCGCGGGTCTACTCCCTGATGGGGAAGCGCCAGTTGGCGGTGGAGTCGATCGCCACGGCGCTGTCCGTCAACCCGGCGCACGGCCCCTCGCTGCAGCTGCAGCGGGAGATCGGACGGCGCCGCCGTCCCGTCCTGCCGTTCCTGTCCCGCGACAATCCGCTCAACATCGCCCTCGGCAGAATGCGGCACCGGATGCTCGGTTGACCCTTCCGCGGGGCCGACCGCTGGCCGCGGCCGCGCGACCGCTGGCCCTCCGGGGGAACTCCGGCCGCTGCGTCGGCGGATGTTTCGGCCAAGACTATCCTTGCCGCGGGGGACGTTCCCCGCGCGGATGGGAGGCACGATGAAGCGCAGATTCGCACTCTTCGCGGTCGCGGTTTCGACGGCGACGCTTTTGGCCGCCGGCTGCTCCTTCGGCGCCTTCGCCGGGTTGACGGGGCTGCGCGGTTCGGGCCGCAAGGGGACCGAGTCGCGCGCGGTCGGCTCGTTCACGAAGATCGAGCTCCGGGGCTCGGTGGACGCCGAGGTCAAGGTCGGCGCCTCCGGCCCGCTCGTCGTCGAAGGGGACGACAACCTTCTCTCGAACGTCACCGCCGAGGTCCGCGGCGACACGCTCGTCGTCTCGACCAAGGAGCAGTACACCACCTCCAGGGTCGGCCTCAAGGTGCGCGTCTCGACGCCGCGGCTCGAGGGGCTCTCCATCGAAGGGTCGGCGGACGCGGTCGTCGAAGACCTCAAGGGCGAGCGGTTCAAGGCGAGCATCGCCGGCTCGGGCGACATGAGCATCCACGGCGGCGCCGACGTCTTCGAGATCGCGATCGCCGGCTCGGGCGACGTGAACGCCAGCGACGTGACCGCGCGCAAGGTCTCGGTCCACATCGACGGTTCGGGCGACGTCCGGCTCGTCGGCTCGGCGGAGGAGCTCGCGTTCCGCACGAACGGCTCGGGCGACATCAACGCCGGCGACTTCAAGGTCAAGCGGGCGAAGGTCGAGCTCAACGGCAGCGGCGACGCGACGATCAACGCCTCCGAGGCGGTCGAGGCCGCGCTCAACGGCAGCGGCGACATTTTCCTCTTCGGGCAGCCGCCGCAGGTCAAGACGTCGGGCCACGGCAGCGGCGACATCGTTCGGAAGTGAGGGAGCGACGATGAAGCGATCCGCTTGGACGGTTGCGGTGTTGGCGGCGGCGGCCCTCGCGGCCGCGGGATGCGACTCCGCGCCGATCTCCCTGCCGGTCTCCGGCTCGGGCAACGTCGTGGAGAAGGTCCGCGACGTCGCCCCGTTCGAGCGGATCGCCGTCGGCGGCGCGGTGCGCCTCGAGGTCGCGGCGGGGCCGCGGCGCGTCGTGGTCGTCGGGGACGACAACGTCGTGCCGCTCGTCGCGACCGAGGTCCACGGCAAGACGCTGCGGATCTCCCAGGAAAGCTCCTTCTCGCTCCGCTCGGGCCGCGAAATCACCGTGCGCGTCACGACGCCGAACCTCGCCGCGGTCGAGATCGGCGGCGCGGCGAAGGGCGACGTCCGCGGCGTCGCCGGGCCGCGCTTCGAGGTCTCGGTGGGCGGCGCGGCGGCGATGGACGTCGCGGGGAAGACCGACGACCTCGTGATCAAGATCACCGGCGCCGCGTCGATCGACGCCGCGTCGCTCGAGGCGAAGCGGGCCGACGTGGACGTCTCCGGCGCCGGACGGGTGAAGGTCCGCGCGACCGAGGCGCTGTCGGCCAAGGTCACCGGACTGGGGGACATCCGCTACGCCGGCGACCCCAAGACGGTCGAGCGGAAGATCCTCGGGGCGGGGCACGTCGAGCCGCTGTAGCCTTCCGCCCCCGCGGGCGTGCGGGGCGCCGCGCGGCAAACGTATAATCCCGCGCCGGTTTCATTGGCGCGCGCCGCGCGGTTTGGACCCCTTATGAACCCCCAGCAGATCCGCAACTTCAGCATCATCGCGCACATCGACCACGGCAAGACCACCTTGTCCGACCGCGTGCTCGAACTGACGGGCGCGCTCGAGCAGCGCGAGATGATGGAGCAGACGCTCGACTCGATGGACCTCGAGCGCGAGCGCGGGATCACGATCAAGTCCCACTTCGTGGCGCTGCCCTACACGGCCGCGGACGGCACGGAATACCGCCTCAACCTGATCGACACCCCGGGGCACGTCGATTTCTCGTACGAGGTCTCGCGCTCGCTCGCCGCCTGCGAGGGCGCGGTGCTCCTCGTGGACGCGGCGCAGGGGGTCGAGGCGCAGACGCTCGCCAACGCCTACCAGGCGGTCGAGCACGACCTCGCGATCATCCCGGTCGTCAACAAGATCGACCTCCCCTCGGCCGAGCCGGAACGGATCAAGGAACAGATCACCGACGTCATCGGCCTCGACGGCGCCGAGGCGATCCTCGCGTCCGGCAAGACGGGGCAGGGGGTCGCGGACATCCTCGCCGCGGTCGTGGAGCGGGTGCCGCCGCCGAAGGGGGATCCCGACGGGCCGCTCAAGGCGATGATCTTCGACAGCTGGTACGACAGCTACCGCGGCGCCTACATGCTCGTCCGCGTGATCGACGGCGAGATCAAGCGGCGCCAGCGGATCCGCCTGATGGCGACGCGGGCGGAGTACGAGGTCGAGGACGTCGGCATCTTCACGCCGAAGATCCGCCCGGTGGACTCGCTCTCCGTCGGCGAGGTCGGCTGGGTCGTGGCCAACATCAAGAACGTCGTCGAGGTCAAGATCGGCGACACGGTGACCGAGGCGCGCCGGCCGACGGCGACGCCCTACCCCGGCTTCCGCGAGGTCAAGCCGATGGTCTTCGCCGGGCTCTACCCGTCCGACGCCGAGGACTATCCCGACCTGCGCGACGCGCTGGACAAGCTCTCGCTCAACGACTCGTCGTTCAACTTCGAGCCGGAAGTCTCCGACGCCCTCGGCTTCGGCTTCCGCTGCGGCTTCCTCGGGCTGCTGCACATGGAGATCATCCAGTCGCGGCTCGAGCGGGAGTTCGACCTCGACCTCGTCACGACGGCGCCGGGCGTGCCGTACCGCGTGATGATGATCGGCGGCGACTACCTCGAGATCCACAGCGCGGCCAAGCTGCCGAAGCCGAACGAGTTCGAGTGGATCGAGGAGCCGTTCATCAAGGCGACGATCATCACGCCGCAGGAGTACGTCGGCGGGCTGATGAAGCTGCTCGAGGAACGGCGCGGCGTGCAGAAGCAGCTCCGCTACGCCGGCCCGACGCGCGTCCTGCTGGAGTACGAGCTGCCGCTGGCCGACGTCGTGACCGACTTCTACGACAAGCTGAAGTCGCTGAGCCGCGGCTACGCCAGCTACGACTACGAGGTCGTCGGCTGGCGCCGCTCGGAGCTGGTGAAGCTCGACATCCTGGTCAACGGCGCGCCGGTGGACGCGCTCTCGGTGATCGTGCCCGACAAGAGCGCGTTCCACCGCGGGCAGGCGCTGACGAGCAAGCTGAAGGAGCTGATTCCGCGGCAGCAGTTCGAGGTGGCGATCCAGGCCGCGATCGGCAGCCGCGTCGTCGCCCGCACGAACGTCAAGGCGCTGCGCAAGAACGTGCTCGCCAAGTGCTACGGCGGCGACATCTCCCGCAAGCGGAAGCTGCTCGAGAAGCAGAAGGAAGGAAAGAAGCGGATGAAGCAGGTCGGCCAGGTCAACGTGCCGCAGGAGGCGTTCCTCGCCGTCCTGCGCCTCGAGGACTGACCGCCCGCGCCGCGCGGCGTCTCCCTCCGCTCGACGTCCCGCGCCGCGCGATGTCCTGATCCGCGCGATGTCCCGCCGCGCGACGGGACCCGGGCGGCCCGCGGTCCGTGCCGCCGGTCAGACCGGGTTGTTGATCTCGATGATCGTCGTCTCCAGCGAGTAGTGGGTCCGCACCCACTCCGCCAGCGCGGCGACGCCGAACCGCTCCGTCGCGTGGTGCCCGGCGGCGAGAAAGTGGATCCCCTCCTCGCGCGCCAGATGGACCGCCGCCTCCGACGGCTCGCCGGTGACGAAGGCGTCGAGCCCGCGCCGCGCCGCCTCCTCGACCGACCGCGCCCCGCCGCCGGTGACGACGCCGAACGTGCGGACCTCCGCCGGCCCCGCCCCCTCGACGAGCGGATCGCGCCGCGTGGCGGCGGCGACGGCCGCGACGAACTCCCCGAACGGCAGCGGCTTCTCGTACGCCGCCGCCAGCCCGATCGGCGTCCCTTCCCACTCGAACGCCGGCGCCGTCTTCGCCGCGCCGAGGCGGCGCGCGAAGACCGCGTTGTTCCCGACCTCGGGGTGGCGGTCGAGCGGCAGGTGATAGCCGAAGAGGCTCATCTCGTGGTCGAGGAGCGTCTTCAGCCGCCCGCGGAGCGAGCGCTCCACGCGGACCTCCCCCTGGCCGCGCCAGAAGAGGCCGTGGTGGACGACGACCGCGTCGGCGCCCCACGCCGCGGCCCGCTCGAGCAGCGCGAGCGAGGCGGTCACGCCGAAGGCGACGCGGCCGATCTCCTCCCGCCCCTCGACCTGCAGCCCGTTCGGGCCGAAATCCCGCATCCGGTCCGGATCGAGGAACGCGTCCAGCCCCGCCCCGAAGTCGCTCCGCTTGACGGTCATCGTGGTCCTCCGGCGACGATTTTAGCCCGCCGCCCCGTTTGTCATCGCGGCCGTCCCGGCACAGATTTGCACTGGCGCAGGGAAGGGCGACACGCCCTCCGAGGGAGAGAGCCATGGACGCGAAGGGATACGCCGGGGCGGGACGGAAGACGAAGGTCGAGGGGGTCGTCGTCGTGCCGCTCGAGGCGCACGTGGACGAGCGCGGCTACCTGATCGAGATCCTGCGCGCGGTGGACCCGCACTTCACCAAGTTCGGGCAGGTCTACCTCGTCGGCGACATGGCGCGCGGCGCGGTCCGCGCCTTCCACAAGCACGAGCGGCTCTGGGACTGGTTCTTCATCGGCCACGGCTCGGCGAAGTTCGCCGTGCGCGACGACCGCAAGGAGAGCCCGACCTACGAGGCGATGGACACGATCGTGATCGGCGACCGCAACCCGAGCCTGATCGTCGTTCCCCCCGGCGTCTACCACGGCTGGATGGCCCTCGAGGACGACACGCAGCTCATTTCGATCGGCAGCGAGGTCTACGACCGCGAGCATCCGGACGAGGTCCGCGTGCCGCCGGACTCGTGGGGCTACGACTGGTCGATCAAGGGGCGCTGAGCGATGCGCACGGCGGTCTTCGGCGCCGAGGGGATGCTCGGCCGCGACCTGCTCGAGGTCCTCGGCCCCGACGGGGTCGGCCTCGGCCACGCCGACGCGGACATCGTCGATGCGGACGCCGTGGCGCGCGCGCTCGACCGCGCGGCGCCGGAGGCGGTCGTCCTCGCCGCGGCGTTCCACGACGTCCCGCGCTGCGAGCGCGAGCCGGAGCCGGCGTTCCGCGTCAACGCCGTCGGCGCGCTCAACGTCGCGCGCGCCGCCGCGGCCCGCGGCCTCAAGCTCCTCTTCGTCGGCACCGACTACGTCTTCTCCGGCGAGAAGGGCGCGCCGTACGTCGAGGACGACCTGCCGGCGCCGGTCAACGTCTACGGCGTGGCGAAGCTCGCCGCGGAGCACGCGACGCTGGAGGCGCACCCCGGCGCGATCGTCGCCCGCACCTGCGGCCTCTACGGCGTCCATCCCTGCCGCGCCAAGAAGGGACACCACATCGTCGAGTTCATCCTCGGACGGCTGGAGCGCGGCGAGCCGCTCAAGATGGTCGCCGACGAGTTCGCCTGCCCGACCTCGACGATCAGCCTCGCGCGGCAGATCGTCGCGCTGCTCGAACGGGGCGGGGCGGGGATCTACCACGCGGTGAACGGCCCCGGCGGGAGCTGGTACGACTTCGCGCGCGCCGCGGCCCGCGCCGCGGGACTGCCCGGCGAGGCGATCGAGAAGGCCTCCGCGGCGACGTTCCCCTCGCCGGTGCGCAAGCCGCGCGATTCGCGCCTCGCCTGCGCGCGCCTCGCCGCCGAGGGGCTCCTCGTCCTCGACTCGACCGAAGCGGCGCTGGCCGAGTACGTCGCGCGCCGGCGCGCCGCGCGAGGACTCTGACCGTCCGAACGCCCGCGCGCCGCGGCGGCGCGCGGCGTGCGTCAGGCGCGTTGCCGGTCGGGGGCCGCGGCGGCGAACTCGCGGTCGGCGATCCCCCGCTCCTTGAACCAGCGGATGTTGAAGTAGTACGGGTCGGCCGCCGGGTCGTCGCCGAAGCGTCCCGACTCCAGCGCGTCCCAGATCTCGAGCACCCCCTGCGTGATCCCCTTCTCGGCGCGGAAGCCGAGCGTCTTGGAGATCTTCTCGGCCAGCACGTAGTAGCTGCGCGCGCCGTCGGCGCTCGAACGGTCGCGGCGCACGTCCACCTGCACGCCGCGGTTCCGCTCCAGCACCTCGGTCACCCAGTGGGCCAGCTCGAGCACGCGGTAGTTCTTGTGCGAGACGTTGAAGATCCGCCCGCGCACCGCCTCGGTCGGCGCGAGGAGGCAGTAGATGTACGCGTCCGCCGCGTCGCGGACGTGGAGCAGCGGCCGCCACGCCTCGCCGCTGCCGTTGACCGTCAGGCGGCGCTTCTTCCACGCGTGGAGCGTGAAGGCGTTGACGACGAGGTCGAAGCGCATCTTGGGGGCGAGGCCGAACAGCGTCCCCTTGCGCAGCATCACCGGGCAGAACTCTTCGTGGCGGGAGGCGACGTCGAGGAACGCCATCTCCGCCATCCGCTTCGTCTTGCTGTAGTTGGCGACCGGCGCGACGAGGCTCTCCTCGTCCTGGGCCTCGACCTCGGCCGCGCCGCGCGTCGGGCAGTAGTAGACGGAGCAGGAGGAGGCGGCGACGAAGCGGATCTCGCGCCCCTCCGCGCGCGCCCGCAGGGCCGTCGCCTCGGCCAACTGCCGCGCGGCCTGCACGTTGACCTCGGCGTTGAGGTGCGGGGCGAAGTCGGCCGTCGGGTCGTTGGAGAGGCCGGCGAGGTGGATCACGCCGCGCACGCCGTCGAGCCACGCCGGATCGATGCGCCGCAGGTCCCCCTCGATCACCTCGAGGTTCGGTTGGGCGGGGGGCGCGGTGCGGAACCACATGTTGTCCACGATCCGGACCTGCTCGCCGAGGGCGAGAAGCTCGGGGACCACGACCGAGCCGACGTAACCGCATCCGCCGGTGACGAGAACCACGCCGCGTTCGCCGATCGTCATGCCCGTGCGCCTCCCGCGCCGGCCGTTCTCCGCGGCCGATCCATCGATCGAACGGCTCATCGGCGGCCGCGGCCCGAAACTTGACCGCCCGCCGGAAGACGGACGCGCCGCGAGGGCGCTTCGCCGGGCGTCCCGTCGGCGCGGACGCAAAAGGGCGGCCCCGGGGGGCCGCCCTTTCGCGCGTGCAGGATGCAGGAGAGGCTAGTCGAGCCGGCTCAGCTCGACGCGCCGGTTCTTGGCGCGCCCTTCGTCGGTGGTGTTCGGGGCGATCGGCTTGTCCATGCCGTACCCCTTGGCGGCCAGCCGGCCGGCGTCCACGCCCTTGCCGACCAGGTAGTCCATCACCGTCTTGGCGCGGGCCTCGGAGAGCTTCTGGTTGTGGGCCTTGGCGCCGCGGCTGTCGGTGTGTCCGGCGACCTCGAGGCGGACGGCCGGGAACGCCTTCAGGGAGGCGGCCACGCGGTCGAGCGTCTCGACCGACTCCGGCTTCAGCGTCGCCTTGTCCGTGTCGAAGTAGACCCCTTCGAGGACCAGCGTCTGGCCCTTCTCGGGGATCATCTCCGGCTTCGGCTCGGGCAGCGGGCAGCCGGTCGCGTCCACCTTGACGCCCTTGGGGGTGCCGGGGCACTTGTCGATGCCGTCGGGCACGCCGTCGCCGTCGGTGTCGAGCGGGCAGCCGACCTTGTCCACCGGCCAGCCCTTGGGGGTGCCGGGGCACTTGTCGAGCCCGTCGTAGACGCCGTCGCCGTCGCTGTCGAGCGGGCAGCCGTCCTCGTTGACCTTCGCGCCCAGCGGGGTGTTCGGGCACTTGTCCTTGCCGTCCGGCACGCCGTCCTTGTCGGAGTCGATCGGGCAGCCCTTCGCGTCCACCGGCCAGCCCTTCGGGGTGTTCGGGCACTGGTCGATGCCGTCGAAGACGCCGTCGCCGTCGGAGTCGAGCGGGCAGCCGTTCAGGTCGACCTTGGCGCCGGCCGGGGTGCCCGGGCACTTGTCCTTGAAGTCCGGCACGCCGTCGCCGTCGGTGTCCTTCGGATGGCCGCCGAGGCCCCACGCGTAGCCGAGGAGCGCCTGGACGTTGAGGACCTTCCCGCCGTCCACCAGGCCCTTCGAGCCGAGCGTCTGGTCGGCGCGGACCTGCCAGATGAAGTGGTCGAGGCCGCGGGTGAGGATCCGCTGGCCGACGCCGACCGAGACCATGGCGCGGCTCATGTCGAGGTCGCCCGGCTCGCTCGCCTTCATCCAGCCGACCGACGGGGCGACGAACCACCGCGCGCGGTGGGTGTCGTTGTTGAGGAAGAACTCGGGCCCGGTCCGGACGGTCCAGACTTCGGGGTCGTCCGGCATGATGTCGGTCTTGAACTTGGTGTAGGTGGCGTCGGCGAACCACGACCACTTGGCGTCGAAGATGTGGGCGAATCGGAGGCCGAACGTCGGAGCGATCGACGTTTCGTCGCCGCGAAGATCCTTGTCGGCATGGGAAGCGCCCAACAGCACGCCGAGCTCGTTCTGCGGCTCGTCGTCCCCGCCGGCCAAAGCCGGCGCCGGAGCGGCCAGCATCGCGAGCGCGGCCGCGGCCAACCACCAACGGGTAATGCGCATGTCGTCTCCTCCTGGCGTCGCGCGGGCCTAGTCGCCCGGGCAACGCTCCCACGGTACGCCGATTGAGCTTGGGCGACAGGCGAAAATCAGTCAGGGAGGCGCAGCGGACCCCGCGGGACGAGGCAAAGCAGCGCCGCGGAGAACGCGGCCGCCCGGACCGCGCGCCGCGGCACCTTGATCGAACGGGCCGGATCGAGGCGGGCCGCCGGCGGGGCTTCGGCGAGCGCGCGCAGCGTCAGGACGCCGATGCGCGCCGGCAGGACCGAGGCGAACCGCAGGCGCCACGCCGGGACGGGCAGGGCGGCGGCGTACTGCAGCCCGGCGAGGAGATCGAGCCGGGCGATCCGCTCCCACTTCCGCAGGACCGGCAGGAGGCGCGGCGCGGCGCCGGGGTCGAGCAGATCGGCGGGGGCGAGGCCGACGGCGGCGAGGTCGGCCGCGGGAAGGAAGCAACGCCCGCGGCGCAGGTCCCGCGGCAGGTCGCGGAGGACGTTCACCAACTGCAGGCCGCGGCCGTAGCGCCGTCCGGCGCGCGAGAGCCAAAGGGCGCGGGGCGCGAGGCGCGGCGCCTTGCGGGCGACGAGGCGGGTCCAGAACTCCCCCACGCAGCCGGCGATCCCCTCGGTGTAGGCCTCGAGGGCGGCGCCGTCGGGCAGGGCGCGGAGGGCCGCGCCGCCGGCGCCGAAGAAGGCCAGCTCGCGGTCCATCGTCGCGGCCAGCGTTTCGACGATCCAGGCCGCGTCGGCGCGGTCGGCGGGGGGGAGGGCGCCGAGCCGCGCGAGGACGACCCCGAGGCGGTCGAGCAGGGCGCGCTCGGCCGCGTCCACGGCGTCGGCCGGCTCGCCGTCCGCGGCGACGTCGAGCGCGGCGAGGGCCGCCTCGTCCGCGCGGCGTTGTCCGGCCTCCGCGGCGGCGGCGACCGCGCGGCGGAGCGCGGCCAGCGAGGCGCGGCGGCGGTCCGGCGGCACGAGGTCGCGGTCGGCCACCGTGTCGGCGGCGCGGGCGAGGAGGTAGGCGATCTCCACCGGGGCGCGCAGCCCGCGGGGCAGGGCGCGGATCGTCAGCGCGAAGGAGCGGCTGACCCGGTCGAGGATCTCCCGGTCGGAAGGCACGGCGGCGTCCATGCGTCGATCGTACCCCGCGCCGGGCCGAGATGAGCGAAAATGAACCGCTCGACGATCGAGGAGGCTGGGACCGTGCGCGGACAAAAGGGCGAAGGGCGGCTCGGGCTGATCATCTGGCTGGCGATCTTCGCGGCGGCGATCTTCGCCGCGGCGCGCATCATTCCGGCCAAGACCCACGTCATGGACCTGCACGACTACTGCGACCGCGAACTGCAGAACGTCGTCTCCTCGGGGCGGGACTTCGACCAGGAGCGGTTCCTGCAGAACGTCCTGGCGAAGGCCAAGGAAGTGAACATCCCGCTGGAGAAGAACCAGCTTCAGCTCACGATGACCAGCGAAACCGTGACGCTGCGGATGCAGCACGAGGTCGTCGTGGACCTCGCGGTCTACAAATGGGTTTGGCCCTACGACAAGACCTTCGTCCACCGCCGCTTCTGACGGCGGCGGCGATCCCGCCGATCGCGGTCTCCGTCGCGCGCGACCTTCATCGCGCGCGGCCTTCGTCGCGCGACGCGTGCGGCGATTGGGCCGGCGGCGGCGATTGGGATTCGCTGTAGGGGCGGCTGGCGCGCTCCGATGATCGTCGGAACAACGACGCCTCCACCGCGCCTGCCGCCCGAGGTGATTCACGCGCAATCCTGCCTTTAACGACGAAAGGCAACGTTGCGCGTGAATCAGGTCGGGCGGCAGGCGCGGAGGAATCCTGAGCGCGGCAACGATCATCGGAGCGCGCCAGCCGCCCCTACCGCCCATCCCGATCACGGCGCCTATCAGCATCACGACGACCGACCCAGTCACGGCGGCCGTCGCCATCACGACGTCGAATTCACGCCGTCGAATGAACGTGTCGAACACGACAAGCGGGTCGTGTGGCGGGGGGCGGCGGCGGAGCATTGCCCCGTCGCGGAGCCGCCGCCCCCCGCCGCCCGACCCGCGACCGTCAAGACGCACGCGCCCTATCGGCTCAGCGCGGAAAACGACGCAGCCGCCGCGAGCCAACGCCGTGACGCGCGGCGAGACGAGACGCACGGACCATCGAAGAAGGACCACCACCCCGCGGACAATCAGCACGTCGCCCGACCGAACACGACAGCGCGTCGGGCGTGCGGGGGCGGCGGCGAGCCGATGCCCGGTCCGCGGAGCCGCCGCCCCCGCCGCACGACGCGCGTCCCGCGAGACGCGCGGGCAGTACGCCGCGAAACGCGCGGGCAGTGCGTTGAGGAATTACGCGGTCAACACGTGCCCCGCGGCGACCGTCGCGAAGAGACGCGGCGCGCCGAACTGGTAGAGGAGCTGCCGACGCTCCGCCGCGTCGAGAACCAGCAGATCGCAGCGCTTCCCGACCTCGACGCTCCCCGCGACCTCCGCGAGCCCCGCGGCCGCGGCGCCGTTGAGCGTCGCGGCGACGATCGCCTCGTCCACCGTCAGACCGCACAGCAGGCAGCCGAGCTGCATCGTCACCGGCAGCGACTCGCAAGGGCAGGAGCCGGGGTTCACGTCGGTCGAGAGGGCCACCGGCACGCCGAGCTCGACCATCCGCCGCGCCGGCGCCGCTTCCTTCATCCGCAGGAAAAGCGTGGCCGCCGGCAGCAGCACGGCCACCGTGCCGGCCGCGGCGAGCGCCTTCAGCCCCGCCTCGCTGGCGTGCTCCAGATGCTCCGCGCTGACCGCGCCCATCTCCCCCGCGAGCTCCGCCCCGCCGTCCGAGGCGAGCTGGTCGGCGTGGACCTTGAGCCCGAGCCCCGCGCGCCGTCCGGCGTCGAGCACCCGCCGCGCTTCCTCGACGCCGAAGGCGTTGGCGTCCACGAAGACGTCCACGAACCGCGCGAGGCCGGCCTCGGCGACGTGCGGGATCATCTCGCCGCAGAGCGCGTCCACGTAGCGCGCCCGCGCGGCGGCGTCGCCGCGCGCCTCGGGCGGCATCGTGTGCGCGCCGAGGAACGTCGTCGCCAGCGCGTACGGCCGCGTGGCCGCCGCGCGCCGCGCCGCCTCGAGCATCTTGTACTCGGCCTCGGCGCAGAGGCCGTAGCCGCTCTTGACCTCGAAGGAGGTCACGCCCCAGCGGGCCATCCGGTCCATCCGCGCGCCGGCCGACGCCGTCAACTCGTCGAGCGAGGCGGCGCGCGTCTTCTTCACCGTGCCGAGGATCCCGCCGCCGGCGGCGGCGATCTCGGAATAGGTCGCCCCGGCGAGCCGCTTCTCGAACTCGTCGGCCCGGTCGCCGCCCCAGACGAGGTGCGTGTGCGCGTCCACGAGGCCGGGCAGCACCGCGCGCCCCTCGACGTCGAGGCGCCGCGCCCCCGGAAGCGGCTCGACCGACGCGGCCAGCGCGTCCTCGGGGCCGACCCAGACGATCTTCCCCTCGCGGGCGGCGACGGCGCCGCGCGGCAGCACGGCGACGCGCCCCTGATCGGCGCCGCGCGCCGGCGCCGGACCGGCGCAGGTCGCGAGCTCCGAGGCGCCGCGGACGACGAAATCGGCGCGGACGCGGTCAGTCACGGCCGTCTGGCCCCTGCGGACCGGTGGACGGGCCGCGGCGCATCTTGTCCGCGATCCCCGATTCCTGACGACGCAGCTCGACCAGCCGCCGGTGCTCCTCGAGCAGCGCCAGCAGCTTGTTCTCGAACGTTTCCCGCTCGACCTTCAGCCGCAGGATCTGCTGCTCGATCCGCGTCACCTCGGCCCGCGTGCGCTGGAGCAGCTGCTCGCACTGCGTGCGGGTGTCGGCCATCAGCTTCTCGGCCTCGGCCTGGGCGAGCGCCTTCCGCTCTTCGGTCAGCCGCTCGGCGGCGGCGAGCGACTCGATCAGCGTCTTCTCGCGGCGGCGGTACTCGTCCACCTCGGCGCGCGTCGCCTGCATCATCCGCTGCAGCTCCTCGCGGTCCAGATTGACCTGCGAGAGGGCGTCGGCGGCGGAACGCAGCGCGGCGTCCACCTCGCGGCGGCTGTAACCAAGGACCTCGCGCTTGAAGTGCTGCGATTCGATGTCGAGCGGCGTCAGCGGCATGAAGATCGTCTCCCGAAGGCCGCGCCGGG
>JAJFTU010000108.1 GCA_021372775.1 bacterium
GCCGGCGCGGCCGGGGCGAGCGACGCCGCGAGCGGCGCGGCCTTGCCGGCGAACGGGACGTCCGGCGCCGCGGAGGGAGCGGCGGCGCGCGGCGTGGCGCAGCCGGCGAGCAAGGCGGCGCCGGCGAGCGCCGCAACGAGCGGGATTCGTGTCATCGGGGAACCTCTTCAAGTTGGGCGCGGACGCCGCCGGCGGAGAAGCGGACGATCTCGTCGATCATCCGCGGCCACGGCGTCAGTTTGTTGCGGCGCGCGGGGCAGCTCTCGAAGAGCCGCCGCGCGTGCATCGTGTGGCCGAGCTGTCCGACGAACAGATGGATGCAGGTGCGCGCGGACTGTTGGTCGAGGCGCGGCTCGACCCGGCGCAGGAGGGCGCAGAAGGCGTCGGACGTCGGCTCGAACAGCTCCTCGAGGAAGACCGTCGCCGGCAGGCGGCGGTCCACCATCTCCCGCGACATCAGCTCGAGGAAGCGGGGCCCCGTCTCGTCCTCGAGGACCGGGGCGAGAAAGGCGTCGGCGATGGCGCGGAGCGTCTGTTCGAGCGTCGGGCGGAGGCCGGCGCCGAGCGCGGCGTTGAGCGTCGCGAGGCGCTTCTCCCGCACCGCGGCGACGCGGCGCCGCAGCATCGCGCTGTAGAGCGCGTCCTTGCCGCCGAAGTGGTAGTTGACCGCGGCGACGTTGCAGCCCGCCTCGGTGGTGATGTCGCGCACCGAGGTGGCGAGGAAGCCCTTCTTGGCGAAGAGCTTCTCCGCCGCGTCGAGCAGCCGTTCCTTGGTCGCCGCGCTCGGGTCGGCGGCGCCGCGCTGGGGGACTGTCTGGATCATGGCGAGGCCTCGCCCCTTCCGCGGGGCAAGCGGCAGTATGAAACGCGCGTTTGATTCCGCAAATTCGGGGCGCCTTCCGGGCCGGCGCGGCGCGACCGGCGGTCGATTCGGGGCGGTGGGCGGTCGAAGGGGGGCGGCGGACGATTCCGTGCCCATAAAAGGCGAACCCCCGGCCAGGACGCCGGGGGTTCGCGAGGGGAGGAGGTTTGAAGAAAGGGGGTTTCTTCAAATCATCGGAACCGGTTTTGGGGGGGTCCGGTTCCGTTTTTTACGGGGCAGGGGGTCTGCCCTCGTTGCCCGCCTATAGAGCAATCCCGGCGCCAAGTCCGGCCCGCATCGCGAAAAATCTTTCCGCGGTCCCGTCGGCGTTCGCAAACGCCCGATTCGTCCCGCAAATCGGGCGCGGCGGCCGTCGCGCCGGCCCTGCGGCGCGACGCGGCGCTTCTCAATGAACCGCGCCGAAACGGCGCACCCCGCCGCGGTGGCGCGCCGTAAACGATTTCACGCGTCGTCTTGACGTCGCCCGCCCCGCCGGGCCGCCCCTGCGGCCGCCCCTCCGCCCGCCCCGTCCGCCGGCGGACGGGCCCCGACCAACACGCTCGGCTTCACGTCGAACAAATCGTTGCCCGCGCGGGAACTGCCGCCACGTTTAGAAATCGGTCCGGCCCCGCGCCGCCGTCGCCCCCGGCGGAGAGACAATCATCGTCGGCCGGTTCGCGCGGCCCCGCCGACCGCCCAAACAGAGGAGGAACGGCCGTGCCCGACGACGTTCCGCTCGCCCTTCCCGCCGGCGCCTCGCTGACGCTCCCTCCGCCTCCCGGCGCTGGGGCGGTCCTGACGCCCGAAGCCCTGTCGTTCGTCGTGAACCTCGTCCGCGAGTTCCGTCCGCGCCGCGACGCACTGCTCCGCCGCCGGCGGGAGATCCAGACCCGCCTCGACGAGGGGATGCTGCCCGACTTCCTCGACGCCACCGCCGGCGTCCGCGCCGCCGACTGGACCGGCGCCTCGATCCCCGACGACCTGATGGACCGCCGGGTCGAGATCACCGGCCCGGTGGACCGCAAGATGATCATCAACGCCCTCAACTCGGGGGCCAGCGTCTTCATGGCCGACCTCGAGGACGCCAACTCCCCGACGTGGGAGAACGTGACCCTCGGTCAGGCCAACCTGCGCGACGCGGTGCGGCGCACGATCGCCTTCGCCGGGCCGGACGGGAAGGCCTACGCCCTCGGCGAGCGGACGGCGACGCTGATGGTCCGGCCGCGCGGCTGGCACCTCGACGAGAAGCACGTCCTCGTGGACGGCCGCCCCGCGCCGGCCGCGCTGGTGGACTTCGGCCTCTACTTCTTCCACAACGCGGAGGAGCTG
>JAJFTU010000109.1 GCA_021372775.1 bacterium
CCACGGCGAGGCGCGGCGGGTCTCCGAGGTGATGGGGGAGATCGCGGCGGCGAGCGAGCAGCAGACGACGGGGATCGGCCAGGTCAACGTCGGCGTGGAGCAGATGAACCAGATGACGCAGGCCTCGGCGGCGAACTCGGAGGAGTCGGCGTCGGTGGCCGAGGAGCTGGCGGGGCAGGCCTCGGAGATGCACCGGCTGGTCGGAATGTTCCGGCTGGGCGGCGCGGCGCCGCAGGCCGGCTCCTTCGCTTCGGGGCCGGCCGCCCCGGCCGCGCCGCGGCCGTCGGCGCCGGCGCCGTTCCGCGCGGCCTCGGCGTCCGCGGGACGCCGGCCTTCGCCCGAGGCGCTGATCCCGCTCGACGACGACGAAGAACGCTTGAAGCTGTTCTGAACCATCTCCCGGGCACGAAAGAAAACCGCCCGCGGCGTCGCGCCGCGGGCGGTTGCGTTTGGAGCGGGAAGGCCGCCGGGATCAAACGTCGGCGGCGGTCTCGCGGCGGCGGAAGAAGCCGACAACCTTGTCGAAGTAGACGTAGACCACCGGGGTCACGAACAGCGTCAGCGTCTGGGAGAAGATCAGCCCGCCGACGACGGCGAGCCCCAGCGGGCGGCGCGCCTCGGCGCCGGCGCCCATGCCGAGCGCGATCGGCAGCGTGCCCATCAGCGCGGCCATCGTCGTCATCATGATCGGCCGGAAGCGGACGAGGCAGGCTTCGAAGATCGCCTCGTCGGCGTTCTTGTTCTCCTTGCGCGTCGCCTCGAGCGCGAAGTCGACCATCATGATGCCGTTCTTCTTGACCAGCCCGACGAGCATGATCACGCCGACGAAGGCGTAGATCGACAGATCGACGCGGAACGCCCAGAGGGTGAGCAGCGCGCCGAAGCCGGCGAACGGCAGCGCCGACAGGATCGTCAGCGGGTGGATGAAGCTCTCGTAGAGCACGCCGAGCACGAGGTAGATCACGAGCACGGCGAGCAGCAGCAGCAGCCCGAGCCCCTTCACCGACGACTGGAACGCCTGCGCGGTGCCGAGGAACGACGTCGAGATCGTCGGCGGCAGCGTCCCGCGCGCCGCCTTCTCGATCGCCGTCGTGGCGTCGCCGAGCGAGGCGTTCGGGGCGAGGTTGAAGGAGATCGTCACCGCGGGGAGCTGCCCGAGGTGGTTGACCGTCAGCGGCCCGTAGTCCTGCTTGATCGTGGCCACCGCGCCGAGCGGCGTCAGCGAGCCGTTCGCCGCGCGGACGTAGAGCATCGAGAGCGCCGCGGGGTCGGCCTGCGTCTCCGGCAGCGTCTCCATGATGACCTGGTAGGTGTTGGTGTCTCCGTAGATCGTGGAGACCTGGCGCGAGCCGTAGGCGCTGTAGAGGGCGTCCTCGATCTGCTGCGCGGTGACGCCGACCGACGAGGCCTTGTCGCGGTCGATCTGGACCTCGAGCTGCGGGTTCTTGAGCAGCAGGTCGGTCGTCACGTCCTGCAGCAGCCTGTTGCCGCGCAGCTTCGACTCGAGCAGCGGCGCGTACTTGTAGAGCTCGTCGGTGTCGGCGCCCTGCAGCGTGAACTGGTACTGGCTCTTCGAGACCTGCCCGCCGATGCGGATCGTCGGCGGGTTCTGCGGGAAGGCGCGGATCCCGGTCACGGCGGCGAGCTGGCCGCGGAGCTGCTGGACGACCTGGTCGGCGGTGACGTCGCGCTCGTCGCGCGGCTTGAGGCGCATGAACATCGAGCCCTGGTTGGAGGTGGAGGAGCCGCCGCGCGCGCCGGCGCTGGACATGAACTGCTCGACGTTGGGGTTGCTCTGGACGATGCGGGTCAGCGCGAGCTGCTTCTCGAACATCGCCTTGTAGGAGATCCCCTCCTGCGCCTCGGTGATCACCAGCACCTGGCCGGTGTCCTCGCTGGGGATGAACCCCTTCGGCACGACCGTCCAGAGGTAGCCCATCGCGGCGAGGATCCCCGCCGAGACGAGCATCACGATCCCCTTGTGGTCGAGCGACCAGCGCAGGCCGACGCGGTACCAGGCCAGCCAGGCCTCGAACATCCGCTCGAAGAAGTTGAAGACGCGGCCGTGCTTCCGCCCGCCGTGGGCGCGGAGGAAGCGGCTGCAGAGCATCGGGGTGAGCGTCAGCGAGACGAAGCCGGAGACGAGCACCGAGACGCCGATCGTCACCGCGAACTCGCGGAACAGCCGGCCGAGGATCCCGCCCATGAAGAGCACCGGGATGAAGACCGCGGCGAGGGAGATCGTCATCGAGACGATGGTGAAGCCGATCTCCGCCGCGCCGTCCATCGCCGCCTGGAAGGGGCGCTTCCCCATCTCCATGTGGCGGACGATGTTCTCCAGCATCACGATCGCGTCGTCCACGACGAACCCGACGGACAGCGTGACCGCCATCAGCGAGAGGTTGTCGAGGCTGTACCCCATCAAGTACATCACGCTGAACGTGCCGACGATCGACAGCGGCAGGGCGAGCGAGGGGATGACCGTCGCCGAGACGTTGCGGAGGAAGAGGAAGATCACCAGCACGACCAGCGCCAGCGTCAGGAGCAGCGTGAACTGCACGTCGTCCACGGAGGCGCGGATCGAGTCGGAGCGGTCGAAGAGGACCTTGAGCTGGACCGACGCCGGGATCGTCTTCTGGTACTCCGGCAGGCGGTCGCGGATCGCCTTGGCCACGGCGACGGTGTTCGTTCCCGGCTGGCGCTGGACCGCCAGCACCACCGAGCGCCGCGCGCCGTCCTTGTCCACGAACCACGCGGCGACCTTGTCGTTCTCCACGCTGTCGAACGCCTTCCCGAGCTGCTCGAGGCGCACCGGCGCGCCGTTGCGGTAGGCGACGATCAGCGGGCCGTAGTCGGCGGCCTTGGTCAGCTGCCCGGCCGCCTGCACGGTGAACGCCTTGTTCTGTCCGTAGAGCGCGCCGGTCGGCAGGTTGACGTTGCCGTTGGCGATCGCGTTCTGGACGTCGGCGATGGCGATGCCGCGCGACGACAGCTCGCGCGGGTCTACCTGCACGCGGACGGCGTACTTCTGCGCGCCGTAGACCATCACCTGGGCCACGCCGGGGATCGTCGAGATCCGCTGGGCGAGGTTCGTCTCGCCGTACTCGTCGAGCGTGGAGAGGGGCAGCGTCGGCGAGGTCAGGGCGATGAAGACGATCGGCTGGTCGGCGGGGTTGACCTTCTGGTAGGTCGGCGGGCTCGGCATGTCGCGCGGCAGCAGCCGGTTGACCTTGGAGATCGCCGCCTGCACGTCCTGCGCCGCCGCGTCGAGCGAGCGGGAGAGGTTGAACTGGAGGGTGATCTGCGTCGAGCCGATCGCCGAGGCGGACGTCATCGAGTCCAGCCCGTCGATCGTCGAGAACTGCCGCTCGAGCTGCGTCGCGACGGCGGAGGCCATCGTCTCCGGGCTCGCGCCGGGGAGCGAGGCGGAGACCTGGATCGTCGGGAAGTCGACGTTCGGCAGGTCGGAGACCGGCAGCAGGCCGTACGACATCACGCCGAAGATCACCAGCCCCATCATCACCAGCGTGGTGGCGATGGGGCGGCGGATGAAGGGCGCGGCAATGTTCACCGGCCGGCCCCCTTGATCTCGACCGGCGCGCCCGGAATCAGGCGGAGCTGGCCGTCGGTGACCACCGTCTCGCCGTCCTTCACCCCTTCGGCGATCACCGTCTTGCCGTCGGTCGCCGGGCCGGTCTTAACGGCGCGCTGCTCGACCGTGTCGTCGGACTTGACGACGAAGACGAAGAGCCCCTGCTGGCCGGTCTGGATCGCCTCGTTGGGCACGACGACCGCGCCCTCGAGCGTGGAGAGGCGCAGCGAGACGTTGACGAACTGGCCGGGCCAGAAGAGCCCGTCGGTGTTGGGGAAGACGGCCTTGAGCAGGATCGTGCCGGTCGAGCGGTCCACGGAGTTGTCGAGGAAGTCGAGCTTCCCCTCGGCCTTCGACGCGGGCTCGGCCTGCGGCGCGGCCTCGACGACCAGCCGCCCTTCGGCGTGGCGGCGGCGGATCTCGGGCAGCCGCGCCTCGGGGGCGGAGAAGGAGACCTTGATCGGCGCGATCTGGTTGATCGTCACCAGCGCCGCGTCGTTCGCCTTGACCACGTTCCCCTGATGCACGAGGAGCTGGCCGAGGCGTCCGGTGATCGGCGAGCGGATCGTGCAGTAGGAGAGCTGCACCTTGGCGTTCTCGAGCTGCGCCTCGTCGGCGCGGACGACCGCCTCCTGCGCGGCGACGTTCGTCTTGAGCTGGTCGTACTGCTCCTTGGTGATGTACTCCTTGGCCGCGAGGTCGGCGTTCCGCTTCTCGTCGGCGCGGGCCTTGGCGAGCTGCGCGCGGTCCCGCGCCAGCGCGGCCTCGGCGGCGGCGACCTGCGCCTCGTACTGGCGCGGGTCGATCGTGAAGAGCAGCGACCCCTTGCCGACGTCCTGGCCTTCGGCGAAGGCGACGCGCGTCACCTCGCCGCCGACCATCGTCTTGATCTGCACGGTCTCGAACGGCTCGGCGGCGCCGATCACGTTGACCGTGATCGGCACGTCGGCCTTCTCGGCCTTGGCGACGGCGACGGGCGCCGCGACCGGCTTCGGCGCGACGTCGCGGGGCGTCTTGGAGCAAGCGAAGGCGAGCAACGCCGCCGGCGCGAGCGCGGCGGCCACAATGCGGCGGTCGATCATGGGCGGGCGTCCTTCGTGATGGAGGGGAGATTGGCGCCGCGGTCGCGGGCCAGCTGGGCGAGAGCGGCGAGCCAGTCGGCGCGGGCCTGCACTTCCTGGGCCCGGGCGTCCTCGAGCGCGCTCTGCGCGGAAAGGAGTTCGACGATGGAGCCGACGCCGGCCTTGTAGCGGGCCAGCGCGGCGTCGTGGTTCTGCCGCGCGCTGGCGACGAGGTCGGCGCTGGTGCCGAGCCGCCGCGCGGCGGTGTTGACGTTGTGGAAGCTGCGGAAGACGTCGAGCTCCGCGGCGCGGCGGGCCGACTCGGCCTTGGCGCGCGCCTGCTCGGCGTCGATCTCGGCGCGGCGCTCGTTGTTCTTCTGCGCGAAGCCGGTGAAGGCGGGGAAGCGGAGCGCGAGCCCCAGCGTGTAGGTGTTCGCGCCGAAGCTCGGATCCTCGTACCAGGTGCGCCCGCCGCTCCCGACGAGCGAGAGCTGCGGCAGCCCGTCCGACTTGACGGCGCGGACGTTGGCCTCGGCGCGCCGCGCGTTGGCCTCGGCGGCCTGCACCTCGGGGCGGCGCCGCGCGGCCTCGGCGACGAGCGCGTCCACCGCCTCGGTCGCCGGACGGCCGGCGAGGTCGGCGGGGAGCGGATCGACGATCGTGCGCGCGTCCACCGGCAGGCCGGCGGCGTCGTTCAGCGCGCCGCGCGCGGTCGCCTCCTGCCCGTCGTACGTCTCGGCCTGCAGCTCGGCGCGGGAGAGCGCCGTCCTGGCCTGCAGCACGTCGGCGAGCGTGGCGACGCCGGACGCGCGGCGGTCTTCGGCCGCGGCGAGGCCGGTCTTGGCGGACTCGACGGCGGCGCGCTGCGCGGCGGCGAGCGCCTCGGCGCCCTGCAGCGCGCGGTAGGCGCGGGCGACGGCGAGCACGCGGTCGGCGATCGCCGCGTTGTGCTGCCAGTTGGCCGCCTCGAGCGCGGCGCCGGCGCCTTCGATCGTCGCGCGCCGTCCGCCGAAGTCGAGCAGCAGCCAGGAGACGTTGACCGTCGCGCCGTAGACGTTCTCGGTCGACGTGTCCGGGCCCGCGCCGCTGAGCAGCGCGCGGACGCGGTTGGCCGAGCCGACGACGTCGGCCCGCGGGTAGAGCGCGGCGCGCGCGGCCTCGGCCGACGCGGCCGCGGACCGGGCGGCGAGCCACGCCGCGCGCGTGTCGGGATGGCGCGCGAGGCCGAGGTCGATCAGCTCGGCGAGGGCCGCGGGGCGGCCGACGGGAGGCGCCTGCGGCTCGGCGGCCGGCGCGCGGCC
>JAJFTU010000110.1 GCA_021372775.1 bacterium
GCCGAGCGCGGCGACGTCGAGCCCCGCCTTCGCCAGCAGCGCCGGCGCGAAGCCGCGCTCCTGCGCGAGGAGCGCGGCCAGCAGATGCAGGTCCTCGACCTGCTGGTGGCCGCGGCGCACGGCTTCCCGCTGCGCCTCTTCGAGCGCCTCGCGGGCCTTCTCGGTGAAG
This sequence comes from bacterium, assembly GCA_021372775.1. Taxonomy (NCBI): domain Bacteria; species bacterium. The sequence continues at coordinate 170 of JAJFTU010000110.1, forward strand.
CGATCCAGGTCCATTGCTCCCTCGTCTCCGCCCGCGCCGTCTCGTCGGCGCCGCGGGCCGCCTTTCGATTTCCTCGCAGCCGGCCGCGCTGCCCTCGTGCGGCCGCGGCCGCTCAGTTTCCTCGCCGCCGGCCGCGGCGGTCAGCACCGCCGGAGTTCGGCGAGCCGCTGGTAGAGCTGCTTCTCCTCTTCGCTCGGCTTCTCCGGCACGACGATCCGCACGCGGGCGTAGAGGTCGCCGCGCCCGCCGCCCTTCTTCGCCAGGCCTCGGCCGCGCACGCGCAGCCGGTCGCCGCCGCGCGCGCCGGCGCGCACGCGCACGGTCACCGCGCCGTCCGGCGTCGGCACGTCCACCTTGCCGCCGAGCACCGCGGTCGGCGCCGGAAGGTCTACGTCCACGATCAGGTCGTCGCCGTCCGCCTCCATCCCGGCCTCCGCGCGGAGGCGGATCTTGAGGTAGATGTCCCCCGCCGGCGCGCCGCCGCCCCCGGGCGCGCCCTGTCCGGCGAGCCGCAGACGCTGCCCCGCGCGCAGCCCGGCGGGAATGTTGACGGCGACGCTCCGCCGCTCCACGGAGCCGTCGTCGAGCGGGATGCCGAGCGCGATCCGCTTCGGCGCGGGGCTGACGAGGTCGGCGAGCGTCAGCTCGAGCTCCGCCTCGATGTCGCCGCCGCGCGCCTCGCGCGTCCGCGCGCCGCGGCGCGTCTGCCCGCCGCCGCCGAATCCGCCAAGACCGCCGAGACCGCCGAACAACGCCTCGAAGAAGTCGGAGAAGCGCGCGCCGCCCGCCGACGCGCCGCCGCCGGCGCGGCCGGCGCCGCCGCCGAACAGATCCTCCAAGCCGCCCTCGCGGAAATCGAACCCTTCGAACCCCGGCGGCGGCGTGAACTGCGCGCCGTCGCGCCAGTCGGCGCCGAGCGCGTCGTAGCGGCGCCGCTTCTCGGCGTCGCCGAGGACTTCGTACGCCTCGTTGACGTCGCGGAACTTCGCCTCCGCGCCGGCGGCCTTGTTCCGGTCCGGGTGCAGCTCCCGGGCCTTGGCGCGGTAGGCGCGCTTGATCGCCGCCTCGTCCGCGTCGCGCGGGACGCCCAGGATCTGGTAGTAGTCCTTGTAGCTGACGGCCACAGGCGCGTCCTTTCGGGCCGCGGACTGCCGCGGCGTCCGCTATATGGGATCCGCCGCTTACCGGGTCAAGATGGCCCGGTTGCCCGCCGTCGCCGCCGTCACAATACGACCTCGCGAACCTCCCCGGCGTCGCCCGCCCAAAACGGATCGTCCTCCGGCGAGAGGCAGGCTTCGATCGCCGCCTTGACGTTGGAGACCGCGTCCTCCGGCGTCTCCCCTTCGGCGAGGCAGCCGGGCAGGGTCGGCACGAACGCCGTGAACCCGCCGTCGTCGTTCAGCTCCACGACCACCTTGATCCGCATCGCGCTCCTCCCCGCGACGAGACGGCGAACCGCGGGCGCGCCGCGCCGACCATCCGGTCTCCGCCGGCGATCGCCCCTCCTCCCCGAGACGAGACGGCGAACCGCGGCGCGCGGCCGCGCGGCGCGGCGCGCCTCTTCCCGGCGGCGGGATCTGGGCCGACAATGGCCGCATGAAGATCCGCTTTGCGCGCACCGGCGGGTTCGCCGGCCTCTCCCTGCGCGCCACGATCGACGTCGACCTTCTCCCGCCCGCGGAGCGCGCGGATGTTCTGCGCCTCGCCGCGGAGGCCGACCTCGCCGCCCTTCCCGCGGACCTCCGCGCCGCCGCGCCCGACCGCTTCCGCTTCGAGCTGGAGTGGGACGGGATGCGCCTCGCCGCCGACGAGGCGGCCGCCCCCGCGCCGCTCCGCGCGCTCTTCGCGCGGCTGATCGACCTCGCGCGCGGCGGCGGGCCGGGGGTCGAACGCCCGCCCGCCAAAGGAGCCGTTCCATGACGCGCCGCCTGCTCGCGGTCTTGCTCGTTTCCGCGCTCGTCGTTCCCGCCGCCTTCGCCAAGCCGCCGAAGAAGAAGAAGCCGGAACCGGCGCCCGCCGTCCCAGAGGCGCCGGCGCCGCCGGCCGCCCCCGCCCCGCGCCTCGACCCCGCCGTCGCCGGCGGCTTCGCCTCGCTCGCGCTGGCCTGCGTGGACCGGCCGTATCCGTTCAAGTCGGACCGCGTGCTCGACGAGGCGTCGGCCTCGCGCGAGCCGCGCCGCGACCATCCGATCTTCTACGGCTGCTTCGACTGGCACAGCGCGGTCCACGGCCACTGGATGCTGGCGCGTCTGGCCAAGCTCTACCCGAAGGCCGACTGGACGCCGAAGGTCCGCGCGGCGCTCGCCGCGCGCCTCACCGCCGACAACGGCCTCGGCGAGGCGCTCTTCGTCGGCGCCGACCCGCAGAAGCTGTTCGAGCGGCCGTACGGCTGGGCGTGGGCGCTGCGGCTGATCGCCGAGCTGCGGACGTGGCCCGATCCGGACGCGCAGGACTGGGCGCGCAGCCTCGAGCCGCTGGAGCGGCAGTTGGTCGTGCGCCTCTCGGAGTACCTGCCGAAGCTCTCCCATCCGCTGCGCGTCGGGCAGCATCCGAACACCGCCTTCGCCCTCGTCCACGCGCTCGACTACGCCCGCGCGGTCAAGAACGAGGAGCTGGAGAAGTTGATCGCGGCGCGCGCCCGGGCGTTCTTCCTGCAGGACCGCGCCTGCCCGGTGGACTACGAGCCGTCGGGCGAGGACTTCCTCTCGCCGTGCCTCGAGGAGGCCGACCTGATGCGCCGCGTCCTCTCGCGGGACGACTTCGCGCGCTGGCTCGACGGCTTCCTGCCCGGCCTGCGGACCGGCGCGCTCGGCGGGCTGGCGCGTCCGGGCGAGGTCAGCGACCCGACGGACGGCAAGATCGTCCACCTCGACGGGCTGAACCTCTCCCGCGCCGCCGCGCTGCGCGGGATCGCCGCCGCGCTGCCGATCGAGGATCCGCGGACGAAGACGATCGAGGAGCTGGCGGCGAAGCACGCCGCGGCGGGGCTGGCGCGGGTCGCCAGCGGGAACTACGAAGGGGAGCACTGGCTCGCGTCGTTCGCCGTCTACCTCGAGACCGACGTCGGCACGCCTTGAGTTCCGGTCCCCGCGGGGCGCCGCGGCGCGGGGCCGCGGCGCGGGATCTTCGCGGGGGGCCGGTTCCGTTGCCGAGGGGGGCACGTTATGGACCGCGTCAGGCCGCAGGGAATCATCCCGCCGCACATCCTCGAGCGCATCGCCCGGAGCGACGACCCGCAGTTGCGCGGGATCGGCGGGCGGGCCCTCGCCTCGCTCGCGCGCACGGAGTTCCTGCGCGGCCACCGGGCGGCGATCGGCGCGATCGCGGCGCTGGCCGCCGTTCCGGCGGGGGAACTGCGCCG
>JAJFTU010000111.1 GCA_021372775.1 bacterium
TCTGCGGCCCGCGGCGGCCGCATGGAATTTTTCTCCGCCGCACCCCCTTCGCTGACCGGCACCTCCTCTCCCGGGGCGGTTTGCGGCGACTTGCTTTCCTCGCAATGACTTTTCGGACAGGGGCCGCCCGGCTTTAGCGCCAATTCCGCGATCGGCCCGAATTTGGCGGGGCGGCCGGGGAGGTTCCGGCTCGGGGGCGGACGGAGCGTCCGCCGCGGGACAAAAAAAACGGGCACCCTGCGGAGGCCGATCCTCCGAGGGCGCCCACTGGAGGTCCACGGTTGGCCGCGGACGTTTCCTTTGCGGCAGTCTGGCGCGATGCTCCCTGCGCCGCCGCGCGTCGGCGCGGCGCTGCCTTCAAGCGCTCATCCTGACGGGCGTCATCCCTGCGCCTCGTCGGGCGGGCGTCCGCGCCCTCGTCCCCCCGCGGCGTCTCATGGCCGCGGAACCTGAACCGGGCGCGTCGATCCTAAGCCGCTATTTTAGCAGGCTCAGGACGCTCTGCGACGTCGAGTTGGCCTGCGAAAGGGCGGCCAATCCGGTCTGGTTGAGCACTTGGTACTTCGTCAGGTTGACGATTTCCTCCGCCGTGTTGGCGTCGCGGATCTGGCTTTCCGCGGCCGACAGGTTTTCGGACTGCGTCGAGATGACCGCGATCGTGTGCTCGAGGCGGTTGTAGTAAGCGCCAAGGTCGCCCCGGTTCCTCGACACCGTGTCGACGGCCGACTGGATCTGCACCAGCTCGTCCCGCGCGGTGATCTTGGCGGTGAGGGCGTCCTGGGTCAGGCCGAGGCCGCTGGCGGTCACGCCCGAGGTCGAGATGTGGATGCGGTCGTTCGTCCCCGATCCGAGGCCGATCTGGACGTCGAGCGACGCCCCGGCGCCGGAGAGGAGCGCGAGTCCGTTGAACTGGACCGTGCCGGCGATGCGGTCGATTTCCTGCAGGATCTGCGTGTATTCGCTGTTGATCGAGATCTTCGACGTCGTGTTGTCGCCGCCGCTCGTGTCCGACGCGGCCTGTTCGGCCAGCGTCATCGCGCGGTGCAGGAGGTTGCCGATTTCCTGCAGCCCGGCATCCGCGCAATTGATCACGCTGATCCCGTCGTTGGCGTTGCGGACGGCCTGGTTCAGCCCCTGGATGTCGGCGTGCAGGTTTTCGGCGATGGCGAGGCCCGCCGCGTCGTCCTTGGCGCCGTTGATCCGGAGGCCCGACGACAACCGATTGATCGTCGTCTGCAGCGACCGCTCCGTCTTGGTCAGTTGGTTCTGCGCGTTGAGCGCACCGATGTTGGTGACGACTGAGAATGCCATTTCCGTGTCCCTCCAGTTTTCGCGTTGGGCTCCGGGCTCCTCCATGGCTCCGTGCCGCCCATCTCGCGATGCACCCTACCTTTCGGCCGGGGGTGTCTGATCTTTAGACCCGGTGTCTAAGATTTTCATTGCACCCCCAAAAAGCAAGGTTCATGTTGTCCTTGACCAAAATTAAGGGGTTTGGGAAGGACCATGGCAGGGCGAATCGACAGATCGGCGCAACGGCGCTGTTCAGAAATTGGTCGCCCCTCCCGTCCGGAGGCGGCGCGGAACGAGCTGCAGCCCGCCTTCGACACGTCCGTTCTCTTCCGCCGTTTCGCGGAACTCCTCGATCTCGGCGAGTTGGAAGACGCGATCGTCGCGGAGCTGCGGCGCGGCCTGCCGCAAGTGTCCGCGTTCGTCCGCCTCGGCCCCGAAGCCTCGCAGTCGTTCGCCGCGCCGGCGAAGGCCGACGGCCGCCGGCGGCCGGTCAACCCCGCCGAGCCGATCCTCGCCGCGGTCGTCGAGTGGCGAGGCCGGCAGATCGGGTTCGTCGGCTACGTCCACGACGCGGCGCTGGCGAGCTGCCTCGGCGCCGCCAAGGAACGGCTGGAGATCGTCGCCCGCGAGGCGGCGCTGCCCGCCGCCAACGCCCTGCGCCACGCCGAGGCGCTCAACCTGGCCTACCGCGACCCGCTGACCAGCCTCTACAACCGGCGGGCCCTCATGGACTACCTCGAGCGGGAAGCGCAGCGCTCGAACCGCCACGGGCGGGCGCTGGCGCTGGTGATGCTCGACCTCGACGGCCTCAAGGAGGTCAACGACCGCTTCGGGCACCAGACGGGGGACGAGGCGATCCAGCGCTTGGGGCGCGTCCTCGAGCGGACCGTGCGGCGGGCGGATCTCGCCGCGCGCCTCGGCGGGGACGAGTTCGCGGTCCTCTGCCCGGACACGACGGCCGAGTCGGCGCGACGGGTCGGCGTGCGCGTGCAGAAGGCGCTCGCCGCCGACGACCTCCACGGGATGCGGCTCGGCGTGACCTTCGGCGCGGCCGACCTGCTGCAGGCCGACGGGCAGCCGAACCGGCTCGTCGAACTCGCCGACATGGACCTCTACGCGGGGAAGCGGCTGCGCGGCCGCTGCCGAATGGCCCCCGCGACGCCGCGCGAGCAGGAAATTCCGGCCCACTGACCGCCGTCTCTTCCCCGGAATCGTCCGTTTCCGCCCGCCGTCCCTTTAACAACGTGGTGCGCCCGTCCGGCGCGAACGGCATAATTCGGTCGCACACCCGAAGAGAGGCCGGCCGCGCGCGATGCAGGAAACGACCAAAGTCGTCTTGGTGGACGACCATCGTCTGGTCCGCGAGGCCCTCGCCTGCGCGCTCGGCCAGCGCCCGTGGATCCAGCTCCTCGGCGAGGCGGCGAACGGTCAGGAGGCGATCGACCGCGTCCCGGTCCTCGCCCCGAACGTCGTCGTGATGGACTTGGTGATGCCGGTCCTCGGCGGGATCGAAGCGACCCGCTGGCTCAAGGACAACTGCCCGCGGATCGAGATCGTCGTCCTGACCGGCCACCACAACGAGGCCTACCAGCGGCAGGCGTTCGAGGCCGGCGCGCGGGGCTACGTGCTCAAGGACAGCCCGCTGGAGCAACTTCTCGAGGCAATCCGGCACGCCGCGCGGGGCGACTTCTACCTCTCCGGGGCCGCCGGCCGGGACATGGTCGCCGAGTACGTCAAGCCGTGGGTGGCGCGGCAGAAGCCCGGCGGGGTGATCACGCAGCGGGAACGGGAGCTGGCGATGCTGATCGCCGACGGCTACTCCTCCAAGGAGGCGGCCTCGGTGCTCAACATCAGCGTCAAGACGGCCGACACGCACCGCGCCTCCCTGATGCGAAAGCTGGGCGCCCGGAACGTCGCCGACGTCGTCAAGTACTGCATCCGCAACGAGTTGATCCAGCCCTGAGGGCCGCCGCGTCGGCGTTTCTCCCCTCCCCGGATGGGGCTTTACCGACCATCATGTAGGTAATAATCCGCATAGCGGCGGGCGGTTCGCGTCTCCTAACATTTCCTCCGTTCCAGATGGCACTCACTTGCCACGACACTTTGGAGGGAATGGCATGAGCATGAACGATTACGTCGCGAAGGTGATGGCGGACCTGAAGGCGAAGAACGCGGCCGAGCCGGAGTTCCATCAGGCGGTCCACGAAGTGCTGGAGTCGCTCGCGCTCGTGCTCGAGCGCCACCCGGAGTACCGCGAAGCGAAGATCGTCGAGCGGATGGTGGAGCCGGAGCGCGTGCTGATGTTCCGCGTGCCGTGGCAGGACGATCAGGGCGCCTACCACATCAACCGCGGCTTCCGGATCGAGATGAACAGCGCGATCGGCCCCTACAAGGGCGGCCTCCGCTTCCACCCCTCGGTCAACCTCGGCATCCTGAAGTTCCTGGCCTTCGAGCAGGTGTTCAAGAACAGCCTGACGACCCTCCCGATGGGCGGCGGCAAGGGCGGTTCGGACTTCGACCCGAAGGGCAAGAGCGACAACGAAGTGATGCGGTTCTGCCAGAGCTTCATGACCGAGCTCTGCCGCCACATCGGTCCCGACACGGACGTCCCGGCCGGCGACATCGGCGTGGGCGGCCGCGAAATCGGCTTCCTGTTCGGCCAGTACAAGCGGATCCGCAACGAGTTCACCGGCGTCCTGACCGGCAAGGCCCTCAACTGGGGCGGCTCGCTGGTCCGCCCGGAAGCCACGGGCTACGGCAACGTCTACTTCGCCAAGGAAATGCTGGCGACCCGCAAGGAAACCTTCGAAGGCAAGACCTGCCTCGTGTCCGGGTCCGGCAACGTGGCCCAGTACACGGTCGAGAAGCTGATCCAGCTCGGCGGCAAGCCGGTGACGATGAGCGACTCGGGCGGCTTCATCTACGATCCGGAAGGGATCACCGCCGAGAAGCTGGCCTTCGTGATGCAGCTCAAGAACGTGAAGCGCGGCCGCATCAGCGAGTACGCCAACCAGTTCAAGGGCGCGAAGTACACGCCGGTCGACCCGAAGCTCGACTACAACCCGCTCTGGACGATCCCGGCCCAGTGCGCGTTCCCGTCGGCCACGCAGAACGAGATCAACGGCAAGGACGCGGCCAACCTGCTGAAGAACGGCGTCTACGTCGTCTCCGAAGGCGCGAACATGCCGACGACGCCGGACGGCCAGAAGCTCCTCGTCGAGCACAAGATCCTGTACGGTCCGGCCAAGGCCGCCAACGCCGGCGGCGTGGCCACCTCCGGCCTCGAGATGTCGCAGAACAGCATGCGTCTCGGCTGGTCCCGCGAGGAAGTGGACCAGAAGCTCCACAGCATCATGGTCAACATCCACAAGAACTGCTTCGACACCGCCGAACGCTTCGGCACGCCGGGCAACCTGCTCGCCGGCGCCAACATCGCCGGTTTCCTGAAGGTCGCCGACGCGATGATGGACCAGGGCTTGGTCTGATCCCGAGCCCGCGAAGGGGGAAGGAGGGGCGCGGCCTTGGCCGCGCCCCTTCGCTTTTCCGGGCTTCTTGGGGCGGCACGTGTGATCCGCGCCTCCGCGGGCGATAATCACCCCGGCCGGAGGAAGGAATGTCCCAGACGTTCGGCGCGGGCCGCTGGCGCGGCCACCGCATCTCGGATTTCCAAGAGTTGATGCGGCGACGCGTCGAGAACGTCCTCCTCGTCTCGAGCCCCTACGACTTTTTCATCCTCGAAGAGGACGGGCAGCTCGGCGAGCGGCTGCTGGGGGAGTTCATCGACCTCGGGCTGCGGCACACGCCGCTCCTGACCCGCGTCTCCACCGGCGGCGAGGCGCTGCAGTGCGCCGCCGAGGAGCCGCGCTTCAACCTCATCATCACGACGATCCAGCTCGGGGACATGAACGCCGCCGAGCTGGCGCGGCAGGCGCGGCAGATCGGCCTCGACGTTCCGGTCGTGCTGCTGGCGTACGACACGCGCGAGCTGGCGGAGTTCGCCGCCCGCAACGACATGTCGGACATCGACCGCGTCTTCGTCTGGCAGGGGGACGTGCGGATCCTGCTGGCGATCGTCAAGTACGTCGAGGACAAGTTCAACGCCCCGCACGACTGCGGCGAATACGGCGTCCCGCTGCTGATCGTCGTCGAGGACAACGCCCTCTACTACTCGTCGTTCCTGCCGGCGATCTACACCGAGCTGGTGCGCCATTCGCAGAGCCTGATCGCGGAGGGGGTGAACCGCTCGCACAAGATCCTGCGGATGCGCGCCCGCCCGAAGGTGCTCCTCGCCAGCTCGTTCGAGGAGGCGTGGGACTACTTCAGCCGCTACCAGGACTGTGTTCTCGGAATCATCTCCGACGTCGAGTTCCCGATGGACGGCGTCCACTCCTCCGCCGCCGGCGCCGAATTCGCGCGGCGGGCGCGGGCGGCGATCCCCGACGTCCCGATCGTCCTCCAGTCGTCCCGCCCGACCAACGCCGCGCTCGCGGCGCAGCTCGGCGCCGCGTTCCTGCTCAAGGGCTCGCCGACGCTGATGCACGAACTGCGGCGGGCGCTGGTCGAGGACTTCAGCTTCGGCGACTTCGTCTTCCGTCTTCCGGACGGCACGGAGGTCGCGCGGGCGCGCGACCTGCGCGAGCTGGAGGAGGCGCTCGCCACGGTGCCGGCGGAGAGCATCGGGCACCACGGCGAGCGGAACCACTTCTCGAAGTGGCTGCGGGCGCGGACCGAGTTCGCGCTCGCCCATCGGCTGCGGCCGCGCCGCGTCTCCGACTACGCCGACCTGGAGGAGCTGCGCCGCGACCTGATCGACTCGATCGCCGCCTACCGCGAGGACCAAGGGCGCGGCGCGGTGAGCGACTTCGACCGCGCGTCGTACGACGGCGGCGACGGCTTCTACCGGCTCGGCGGCGGCTCGCTCGGCGGCAAGGCCCGCGGCCTCGCCTTCGTGCGGCGGCTGCTCGCCGACTACGACGTCTCCTGGCGCTTCCCGAGCGTGAACGTCGGCGTGCCGCCGACCGTCGTCGTCGGCACCGACGTCTTCGACCGCTTCCTCGAAGAGAACGACCTGCGCGACTTCGTCATGCACTGCGCCGACGACGACGAGCTGCGGCGGCGGATCCTCGCCGCGCCGCTCCCCGAGGAGGCGCGGACCGACCTCGCGGCGTTCGTCGAGAAGGAGCGCCACCCGCTCGCCGTCCGCTCGTCGAGCCTGCTCGAGGATTCGCAGTACCAGCCGTTCACCGGCGTGTACGAAACGTACATGCTGGCCAACAACCACCACGACGCGGCGGTGCGGCTGGAACAACTCGAGCGGGCGATCAAGGGGGTCTACGCCTCGACCTTCACCCAGCACGCGAAGGCTTACCTGCGGGCCACGCCGTACCGGCTGGAGGAGGAGAAGATGGCGGTGATCCTCCAGCGGATCGTCGGCGCGCGCCGCGGGCCCCGCTTCTATCCCGACTTCTCCGGCGTGGCCCGCTCCTACAACTTCTATCCCACGCCGCCGCTCGCCTCGACCGACGGCATCGTCGCCGTCGCGCTCGGCCTCGGGCGCACGGTCGTGGACGGCCTGCCCTCGCTGCGCTTCTGCCCGCGCTTCCCGCGGCACATCGTCCAGTTCTCCTCGGTCAACGACATGCTCGAGAACTCGCAGCGCGAGTTCTGGGCGCTGCAGCTCGACGAGGGGCGTCTGGGGATGGACCCCGACAGCGAGATGCGCGAGATGCCGTTCGACCTCGACGTCGCGGAGCAGGACGGGACGCTGACCGCCGTCGGCTCCACCTACTCCCCCGAAAACGACGCCGTCTACGACGGGATCTCGCGCCCGGGCGTGCGGCTCGTCAGCTTCGCCCTCGTCCTCAAGCACGGCCTCTTCCCGCTGGCCGAGCTGCTCGACCGGATGCTCGCGATCGGCGCCGAGGGGATGGGCGGGCCGGTGGAGCTGGAGTTCGCGGTGAACCTCCGCCCCGGCTCGGGCCGGCCGCCGGAGTTCGGCTTCCTGCAGATGCGCCCGCTCGCCCTGTCGCACGAAGGGGAGGAGCTCGACTTCGCCGACGT
>JAJFTU010000112.1 GCA_021372775.1 bacterium
TGACCGCGGTCGGCGCTTGCGCCTTTCCGATGGCCCCGTCCCCAAGGCGGGGCGGGAGACAACAGTATGCCGTCGTCGTTCCTGCGCTGGGCGCCCTTCGCGCTCGTCGTCGCGACCCTCGCCGCGCCTCACGCCCAGGCCTCGGGGTTCCACATCCTCGAGCAGGGCGCCAAGTCGTCCGCCGAAGGGGGCGCGTTCATCGCCCGGGCCGACGACGCCTCGGCCCTGTACTTCAACCCGGCCGGCATCGCGTTCTTCGACGGCCCACGGACGCTGGGCGGCTTCTCCGGCGTCTACCTCGGCCGGATCTCCTTCACGCCCGACCAGGACGTGCGCAAAGGGATCATCCCCGCTCCGTACAACGCGCTCTTCAACGGCGGCGAGCGGAGCATGAACGAGCACGTCGGCACGCCGATCCACTTCTACTACGCGCAGCCGCTGCAGGGCACGCCGTTCGCCGTCGGCCTCGCGGTCACGACGCCGTTCGGCCTGAAGACCGACTGGTCCGACCCCGCGGCCGACACGCGCTTCGCTTCGTGGCTCACCGACCTGCGGACGTTCGTCTACAGCTTCAACGGCGCCGCGCGCCTCGGCGGCGGCTGGGCCGCGTCGATCGGCCTCGACTACGCCAAGGCCGACCTCGAGGACTACAGCCGGCGCATCCTCGTCCCGGTTTCGGGCGTCGGGGCCTTCGAGTACGACATGAACGCCAACGGCAAGGGGAACAAGTGGGGCTTCGACGCCGGCCTGATGTGGAAGGGGGCGCACGGCTGGTCGTTCGGCGCCGTCTACCGCAGCAAGTTCGACATCAACGCCGAGGGCGGCGTCAGCATCACGCCCGCGGGCGCCGTCCCGGCGCCGATCGACGCGCAGATCCGCAAGATGCTGCCGAGCAGCGCGGCGAGCGGAACGTTGAAGCTCCCCGCGGTCTACGGCGTCGGCGTCGCCTACACCGGCGACCCGCGGTGGGAGGCGGAGTTGGACGTGCGGCGCATCGCGTGGAGCCACTTCGACTCGATCCCGCTCGACCTCGAGCAGAACACGCCGATGCTCCCCGACCAGACCGTCGCCGAGAACTGGAGCGACGCGACGTCGTACCGCCTCGGCGGCGCCTACAACTTGAGCCCGCGCCACCAGCTTCGCGCCGGCGTCTACTACGAGACGTCGCCGATCCCGCTGAGCACGCTGCGCCCGTCGATCCCGGACAGCGACCGCACGGGCGTCTCGCTCGGCTACGGCGGGAAGTTCGGGAAGTTCACGCTGGACGCCTACTACCTCTACATCAGCGGCAAGACGACGACCGTGACCGCCGCCGACGCCGACCTCTCCGGCTCGCTGCTCGAGGAGGCCTCGCGGCTCGGCACGTACCACACGCGCGTGGACTTGGTCGGGTTCTCGATCGGCTACCGCTTCTGACGCGCGCGACGGGGCGCGGGTCGCGGCCCTTTCGGCCGCGGTCAGCTTTCTGCGCTTTTGCCGCAGAAACGACTGGCGCGCGGAAGGCGGCCCGTCGATAATCGCCTGACTGGGGTCAGCGGGCCGACGACTCGGCCCGCGTCCGTCAAGCGGTTCCGCCCTCCCGGGTGGGACGGGAGGAACCACAACATGCCTTTGCCCTGCCGACTCGGGGCGCTTCCGGCGCTCGCCGTCGCGTTCGCCGTCGCCCTCCTCGCCGCGCCTCAGGCCTCCGCCTCGGGCTACCACGTCCTCGAGCAGGGGGCGAAGGCCTCCTCGGAGGCCGGCGCCTTCATCGCCCGCGCCGACGACGCTTCGGCCATGTACTTCAACCCGGCCGGGATCGCCTTCCTCGACCGGCCGCAGGCCCTCGGCGGCTTCTCCGGCGTCTTCGTGGGACGGATTTCGTTCACGCCCGACCCGGCCGCGCGGCAAGCCGTCCCGCCCCCCTACGACGCGCGCTTCAACGGCGAGGAGACGAGCCTCAAGTCCCACGTCGGCACGCCGGTTCACTTCTACTACGCGCACCCGCTCGCCGGCACGCCGTTCGCGCTCGGGCTCGCCGTGACCACGCCGTTCGGCCTCAAGACCGACTGGACCGACCCTTCGGCCGACACGCGCTTCGTGTCCTGGCTGACCGAGTTGCGGACGTACGTCTACAGCTTCAACGGCGCGGCGCGTCTCGGCGGCGGCTGGGCGGCGTCGATCGGGCTCGACTGCACCAAGGCGGACTTGCGGGACTACAGCCGCCGCGTCGTCGTTCCCGTGGCGGGCTTCGGCGCCTACGAGTACCTGCTGAACGCGAGCGCCAAGGGAACCGAGTGGAGCTACAACGGCGGCCTGATGTGGAAGGGCGCGGGCGGCTGGTCGTTCGGCGCGGTCTACCGCAGCAAGTCCGACGTGCAGGCGGACGGGAAGGTCAACATCACGCCGGCCGTCGCCGTTCCCGGCCCGATCGCCGATCGGATCGCGCTGCTGCTGCCGAGCGGCCCGGCCCACGGGACGATCAAGCTGCCAGCGACCTACGGCGTCGGCGTCGCCTACGCCGGCCGCAGGTGGGAAGCCGAATTCGACCTGCGCCGCATCGCCTGGGGCCACTTCGACAGCATCCCGCTCGACTTCGAGAACAACACGCCCGCGCTCCCCGACGAGCCGATCCCGGAGAACTGGTCCGACGCGACCTCCTACCGTCTCGGCGGCGCCTACAACCTCGGCGACCGCCACCAACTGCGCGCCGGGATCTACTACGAGACCTCGCCGGTGCCGCTGAGCACGCTCCGTCCGTCGATTCCGGACAGCGACCGCATCGGCATCTCGATCGGCTACGGCGGGAGGTTCGGCAAGCTCACGCTGGACGCCTACTACCTCTACGTCACGGGGAAGGACACGACGGTCGGCGCCGCGGACATGAACCCCGCCGGGTCGTTGCTCGAAGAGGTCTCGCGCCTCGGCACCTACCACACGCGCGTCGACCTCGTCGGGATGTCGATCGGCTATCGGTTCTGAAGGGCGCATCGCCGCGTCCTCACGGGCGGCCGCGCCGCAGCCGGCGCTCGTCCGCGAACAGGCCGCCCAGCCCGTCGCGGCCGAGCCCGAAGCGCAGCCGGTCCGGGGCGCGGCCGCGGACCTTCAGCAGCGCGCCGTGCTCGCCGGCCTGATGGTGGAAGCGGCAGAGCGTGGTGAGGTTCGACGGATCGTCCGCGCCGCCCTGCGAGCGGTACCGGACGTGATGCTTCTCGAGGTTGGCGCGCGCGGTGCAGCCCGGAGCGGTGCAGCGCCAGCCGTCGCGGTCCAGCACCGGCTCGCGCCGCCGGCGACGCCCCGCCTTCGCCGGATCCCATTCCGACGCGTATTCGCAGAGAAGAGCGAGCAGGCCGACCCAGATCTTCGCGGCCGCCCCGCGCGAGCCCGCGGAAAGGAGGGGTTCGCGCCCCGTCCGCGAGGTTCCGACGACGGAAAACGGCTGGCCAGGTCCTGAGGCCGTCGCGCGGGACGCGTCCTCGTTGATGACCGCGCGCAACGCGACGGAAAACGGCTGGCCAAGTCCCGGGTTCATGACGCGGGACGCGTCCTCGCCGATGGCCGCGCGCAGCGCGATGGAAAACGGCTGGCCAGGTCCCGCGGACGCGGCGGCGCCGCCGACCCCGTCCGCGACGGCGCGGCAAGCGGCGGCCGCGGCGTGCGCGTCGCCGCGCAGCCGGAGCAGCGTCGCCTCCGACAACGCCGCGAGGAAGCGTTCCGCGAGGCCGCGCGGGAGGCGCAGGCGAACGACGTCGTCGTCCACCGACGCGAGCGCGGCGTGGCCGAGGGAGATCATCTCCTCCACCACCGCGCCCGGGCGCACCGCCCGCGACGCGCGCCACTCCGCGTCGGACAGCGGACCATCGCGGCGCAGCCCCGCGCGCCGGCGGCACTCGCGGAGCTCGTCGCGCAGCCGCTTGCAGGTGACCGCGCCCGCCTCGCCGACCCAGCGGCGTTGTTCTTCGCGCGGCAGGCGCCGCACGCCGAACCACTCCGCGAGCAGCGCGATCTTCTCGAAGCCGATATCCCCCGCCTCGAATTCTTCGCCGAGGACCGGCAGCCGCTCGGCCGCGCCCGCGACGTACGCGAGCCGGTTCGCGGTGGAGCGGGCCACGCCGAGGCGTGATTCCGCGTAGTGCCCCAGGTCCGAGTAGCCGTGGACCCGCCACTGGCACTTCCCGCGCATCGCGGCGAGCAGTTCGCCGAGAAGACGGCGCAGCTCGTCGGAGAGGCGGACGAGGCGGAGGAGTTCCTGCGCGAGTTCCGGCGTGGACGCGTCGCGCGCGCCGGCCGCGTCGCAGAGCAGCCGCGCCGCGTCGAGTGTGCGGCGCGCGGCGGCGACGTCTTCGTCTTCCGGCGCGTCCGCGGCGCCGCGCCGCGCCGCCTCGTCTTCGAGCCGCGCGCCCGCGGCGATCCGCTCGAGGCGGCGTTCAAGTTCCGCGAGCGTCGGCCCGAGGCCGCGCCGCATGACGCGCAGCAACGCGTCGTCGCCCGGCGGCCGGCGCCGTTCGGCGTCGAGATCCGCGACGGCCGCGGCGCGCCCCGCGTCGTCGCCGTCGGCCCCACCGTCGGCGCCGCGGCCGAGACGCGCGCAAGCCCCCGCTTCGTGTTCCGCGCAGAGCGCCTCGACGAACGAGGTGCGCGAGACGTCTCCCCCTTCGACGCGGCGGTGGAGTTCGAAGCCGGCCTCGAAGGCGTCCACGATCGGCGCCGGAACGGACAGCTCGAGCAGGACGCGCGCCGCGGGGTCGAACGACGCGGGGTCTTCGTCCCACGCCGTCGCCTCGTCGAGTGCGGCCTCGCCCGCGCCGCTCTGCGCGGCGTCGGCCGAGTTCCCCTCCGGCAAGCGCGCGCTGCCCGGCGCCTCGTCGTCGCCAGCCTTCACGTCCTCGTTCGCCCTCACCTCCTCGGCCGCCTTCACGTCCTCGCCCGCCTTCGCGTCGTCGCCCGCCTTGCGGGCGCGAAGGCGCGCGGCGTTGACGGCGTCGCGCAGCGCGCGCGCCGGCAGCCTTCGCGCCTCCGCAATCCAGACGTCGACCGTCGCGTCCTCCGCGACGCGCGAGATGAGCAGCGCCCCAACGGCGCCGAGCGGCGGGCGGCCGTCTTCGCCGGCGAGGGCCGACTTGAGCGACGGCCAGCGCTCCGCGGCGTCGCCGAGCGCGGCCGCGTCGAGCAGCCAGCGCCCCGAGCGCCCGCACGTTTCGCGCGCGAAATCCGCCGCGCCGCGGTAGCCGAGTTCCGTCCAGCCCCGCCGCTCGCGCAGGCGCGCCGCGCAGCGGCCGAGCGGCAGGACGAGCCGCCCTTGCAGCCGCGCGGCCTGCACCGCCAGGCGGTCCAGCGCCGCCCAGTTCGTCGAGCCCTGCCGCGCGAGACGGCGAAGCTGCGCTTCGCGGCGCGCCTCGCGAAGATCCGCGCGTTCCGCTTCCGAGAGGGGCGTCGCCGACGCGGCGCCGAATTCGCCCGACACTTCGTGCGGCGGATCTTCCGCGCGCCCGGCCGCGCGCCCCGCACCGCCGAACGAGCCGCCCCGCGGCGTCACCGCGAAACGCGCGTCGTGCGGCGCTTGATGGGCGGCGCGAACCCACGCGGCCATGACGCTCATCCCTCCCGCGATGATCTTCGCCTATATATACTTTCGTCTCGCGGCGGGAGCCAGCGGAGTTTTGCGGGCGCCGTCGTTTTCCTCTCAAATGCGGGAAGTAGTTGTAGCGGATGGCGTTAGCGATCTTTCGGCCAAAGGCGGGACGCCGTTCACGCCGGCCGCGGCTTTCGCCTTCCGCTCATCGAAGACGCCCGCCCGCCGCGGCACTTTCGCGCGCCCCTGCGACGCCGCTGCTATGCTTTGCGCCGCGTCGCGCGGCCCGGCTTCGCTGCCGCACCGCGCCCCGCGCGGGACCTCTCCCGCAAGGAGCGCATCGTGCCGATCTCGTCGCTGCGCCGCCCCGAAGCGATCCACTCCTCGGATCACGATGAAGCGGCGCTCCGCGATCTCTTGCGCCAAGCCGGCCTCGACGCGCCGCATGCCGATCGCCCCGACTGGAATCCGTTCGGGGCCTACGTGCGTCCGGGCGGGACGGTCTTCGTCCTCCCCAACCTCGTGCAGCATCGGCTCCCGCGCGAAACGGCCGCGCAGTTCCGCGCCAAGTGCACCGACGGCCCGCTCGTCGCGGCGATCGTCGCGCTCGCGCGCCGCGCCGTCGGCCCCGCCGGCCGCGTCCTCGTCGGCTGCGCGCCGATCCAGAGCTGCGTGTGGGAGCGCGTGATCGCCGACACCGGCCTCGCCGCCGCGCTCGCCGCATCGACCGACGACGGCGCCCACGCAACGGCCGACGCCGCACGCGCAACGCCCGTCGCGCCGCAGGTCGAGCTCGTCGATCTGCGCGGCTGGATCGCCCGCCTCCGCTGGAACGGCCGGCTCACCGGCGCCCCGAACCCCGACGCGCCCACCCCCGTCGCCGTCGACCTCGGCGCCGACAGCGCGCTCGACGAGTTGCCGCCGGGGGCGCACTTCCGCGTCGCCGACTACGACCATCGCCGCACCGAGGCGTGCCACGGCCGCGGCCGCCATCTCTACCTCCTGCACCCGGCGCCGCTCGCGGCCGACCTCGTGATCAGCGTGCCGAAGATCAAGACGCACTCCAAGGTCGGCGCGACGCTCGCGGTCAAAGGGTGCGTCGGGACGGTCGAGCACAAGGACTGCCTCGCGCACCATCGCCGCGGCGACCCGCGCGAGGGAGGCGACGAGTTCCCGCGCTCGAACCCGGTGCTCGCGCTGGCCTCGTGGGCGCAGGATC
>JAJFTU010000113.1 GCA_021372775.1 bacterium
CGCCGATCCGAAGCAGGCGAAGAAGGACCGCGACGCGCTGAAGAAGGCCGAAGCGGACAAGAAGGCGGGGAAGCCCGAGACGTCCGCCGCCGCGCCTGCGGTTTCCGAGCCGGCCCCCGCGCCGACGCAGGCTGCGGCCGCCGCGCCCGCTCCGGCCCCCGCGCCGGCGCCCGCGGTCGCCGCTCCCGCCCCCGCGCCGGCCCCCGTCGTCGCCCAGAGCGCGCCCGCGCCGGCCGCGCATCCCGCCGCCGAGCCCGAACCGCCGATGAGCGGGCCGTTCATCCCCGGCGCCAACGGCGTGAGCCAGCCGCGTCTGGTCAACAAGGTCGAGCCGAGCTACCCCGAAGTCGCGCGCTCCCGCAAGATCGGGGGCGAGGTGACGCTGCAGCTGACCGTCCTCGCGGACGGCTCGGTGGGCGGCGTGAAGGTCCTCCGCGATCCGGGCGCCGGCCTCGGCGCCGCCGCGGCCAACGCCGCGAAGAAGTGGCGCTACCGTCCCGGCATGATGAAGGGGCGGGCGGTCGACACCCTGATCACGGAACGAATGCGCTTCAATCCCTGACCGCTTCCCGGGGCCGCCGACGAGGCGGCCCCGTTCATTTCAGGGCGGGCCGTCCGCGCCGCCGTTCCCGGAGGACGCGAGTTGGCTTCCCGTGCGGCGGAAGACGATCTGGAGGCCTTTCGGCGCGAGCTCGTCCGCTGCCGCCGCTGCCCGCGTCTCGCGGCTTGGCTGGAGCAGCTGGCGCGGGAGAAGCGGCGCGCCTTCGCCGAGTGCGAGTACTGGTCGCGCCCGGTTCCCGGCTTCGGCGATCCCGACGCCCCGCTGGTGCTCTTCGGTCTCGCCCCCGGGGCGCACGGCTCGAACCGCACCGGTCGGATGTTCACCGGCGACGCCTCGGGCGCGTTCCTCTTCCCGGCGCTCCACCGCGCCGGACTCGCCTCCCGCCCCGACGCCGTTTCGCGGGACGACGGCCTGACGCTCCGCGGCGTCTACATCACCGCCGCCGTCCGCTGCGCGCCGCCGGGAAACCGCCCCGACGCTTCGGAACTGGCCGCCTGCGCCTCCTGGACGGCGCGGGAGCTCTCCTCGCTGCGCCGCGCGCGGGTCTTCCTCGCCTTGGGGCGGATCGGCCACGACGCGCTGCTGCGGCAGTTCGGCCTGCCGCCGTCGGCGGCGCGCTTCGGCCACGGCGCGGTCTTCGCGCTCGGCGCCGGGCGGACGCTGCTCGACTCCTACCACGTCTCGCGGCAGAACACCCAGACCGGCCGCCTCACCGCGGCGATGTTCGACGCGGTGCTCGAACGCGCCAAAGCGCTCGCCGGCGCGTCCGATTCAACGACTTGAGGGGGTGGTGGACCGCAAGGGATTCGAACCCTCGACCTCTGCCTTGCGAAGGCAGCGCTCTCCCAGCTGAGCTAGCGGCCCGGGACGACCAGTGGTGGGGCGTGAAGGATTCGAACCTTCGACTTCCACCGTGTGAAGATGGCACTCTACCGCTGAGTTAACGCCCCGATCAACGGCCCGCGGTTTATAGCACGGGGCGGGGAGGGGCGCCAGTCGCGAGGCGGATTCGAT
>JAJFTU010000114.1 GCA_021372775.1 bacterium
GAACGGCGCGCCGGGGACGCGCTGGATCGAGGAGGTCGTCCTGCCGGAGGCGCGCCGGCGCTTCTCCTTGGCGAACGATCCGGGGCGCGTCGCCGTCGTCGGCTACTCCACCGGCGCGCGGGGCGCGGTGGTCCTCGCCGCTCGCCGCACCGACTTCGGCTTCGTCGGCGCCCTGTCGGGGACGTACGACCTCGCGGCGCTCGATCCGGCGAGCGGCGAGGCGCGGATCCACGCCGTCGTCTTCGGTCCGCGGGAACGGTTCGCCGCGCGCTGGCGCGGCGAAGGGGGCGATTCGCGCGCGCTCGCGGCGGGGCTTCAAGGGGTCGAGGTTTGGCTCGCGCACGGCGCGGCCGACGCGGTCGTCCCTTCAACGCAGACGGCCGCCCTTCGCGAGGCGCTGGAGGGGCTCCGCCTGCCGGCGACGGTCGCGATCGTTCCGGGGGCGAAGCACGACTGGGCGTTCTGGAACGCGCAGCTCGAACCGCTGCTGGCGGCGTTGGAGCTGCGCTGGAAGGCGACGACGACCGATCGCTGAACGAAGGAGGGCGCGGCGCGCTCGGGGCGTTCAGCGGGGCTCGTCGGACGCTTCGCGGCGCGCGGCGCCCGTCGTCCGCCGGGTCACGCCTCCATCAGCGTCCGCACGATGACGCGCAGCATGTCGGTGACCGCGGCCTTGTCGAGCTGCGGATTGACGATGGCGCGGATGAAGAGCCCCGAGAACAACGCCATCAGGACCTCCGCGCGCGCCTCGAACGACTTCTGCGACAGGGACGGGTTCGCCGCCCGGATCCGCTCGTCCACCCAGCGGAACCGCTCCCGGTTGACGACGTCCGCGGCGCGGAGCGCCTCGAGCACCTGCGGGTTCCGCGTCGCCTCGGCCAGGATCTCCAGTTCCAGCGCGGCGCGCCGCGGATCGGTCGTCTCGTCCACCGGGATGTCCAGCCGGTCGAGCAGCGGCTCCAGAATGTCCGCGGTGGCGAAGAGCTTCTCGATCTCGGGGGGCGTCGCCTTGACGTTCTGCTCGATGATCGCGCGGACGATCGCTTCCTTGTTGGGGAAGAAGTGGTAGATGTGGCCGGCGCTCATCCCGGCCGCCTCGGAGATGTTGGTGATCGTCGCGGCGTGGAAGCCGTAGCGGCGGAAGCAGTCGGCCGCCGCGTCGAGGATTTGGCGGCGCCGCGCCTCCGATCTTGACTCCGTTCCGCCGGTCAATTCGACGTCCATTGCCGTTCCTCTTTTTCGTTGTCCGGTGACAGTCGCCATTGTGGCGCCGGGTCTGCCTCGGATTTCTCGAATGGATGTTCATTCTAGCCTTGACGATGCGCTCTTTTCAATCAGAATGAACATTCGTTCTAGAGTGAATGTTTGCTCTAATGCGGAACTGCCCTGACCGATCGCCCCTTCCCGCGGGGTTCCGCGGGCGGCGGCGGGCCGACGCCTCAGACAGAGGAATGCGCATGCGTTCGAATCTCCCGTTGCCGTCGCTTCTTGCCGCCGCCGCGTGCGGCTGCGCGCTTCTGCTTCCCGGCTGCTCCCGTTCGCAGGCGAACCCGGGACCGCCGCCGACGCCGGAAGTCGGCGTCGTCGCGCTGGAAGAGCGTCCGCTCGTCCTGACGACCGTCCTCTCCGGGCGCACCGCCCCCTACGTCGTCGCCGAAATCCGCCCGCAGGTCGGCGGCATCGTCCGCCGGCGGCCGTTCCAGGAAGGCAGCGACGTCGCGGCCGGACAGCTGCTCTACGAGATCGAGCCGGCGACCTACAAGGCGGCCGCGGACAGCGCGGCGGCGGCGCTGGCGCGCGACGAGGCGACGCTGGCGACGGCGCAGGTCAAGGCGACCCGCTACGCGGATCTCGTCCGCACGAAGGCGGTGAGCGAGCAGGAGAACGACGACGCGCAGATGGCCGTGAGGCAAGGGATCGCGGTCGTCGCCGCGGACAAGGCGGCGCTCGACGCGGCCAAAGTGAATCTGGGCTACACGCGCGTCGTCTCCCCGATCGCCGGGCGGGTCGGCCGCTCCGCGGTCACGCAGGGTGCGCTGGTGACGGCCGGCCAGCAGAACGCGCTGGCGACGGTCCAGCAACTCGATCCGATCTACGTGGACGTCACGCAGTCGAGCGCCGAACTGCTGCGCCTCAAGCGGGATCTGGCGAACGGGAAACTGCAGCGTCCCGACGCGGCGGAGGCGGAGGTCCGGCTGACGCTCGAGGACGGGACGGAGTACCCGCTTCCCGGACGCCTCGCGCTCTCCGAGGCCACGGTCGAGCAGTCCACCGGCACCGTCACGCTGCGGGCGGTCTTCCCGAATCCGGACCGCGTGCTGCTGCCGGGGATGTTCGTGCGGGCGACGGTGAAGACCGGCGAGGTTCCGCGCGCGGTCCTCGCGCCGCAGCGCGGCGTGACCCGCGACGGGCAGGGGAACGCGACGGCCCTCGTGCTCGGACGCGACGGCAAGGTCGAGCTGCGCAAGGTCCAGGCGGAGCGGGCCCTCGGCGCGAACTGGCTCGTCGA
>JAJFTU010000115.1 GCA_021372775.1 bacterium
CAGCTCCGACTTCGAGCTCGGTTCGACCGACTACAAGAACCAGCTGACCTGGGGCGCGAAGGCCGGCCTCGACGTCCCGATCAACCCGAAGTGGTCGTTCACCGCGTCGGTCGAGTACATGGACCTCAAGGCCGAAATCGATCAGTCGGGCGCGCCGGGGTTCAACCCGAAGCCGGTCGTCGTCGCCGTCGGCGCCGCCTACAAGTTCTAAATTCGGGCAACAACTCCTCGCCGGGAGCGGATAACGTCATCCGTTCCCGGCTTTTTTTCGCGCATTGGACGAAAGTTCGGCGGAAGGAAGAGGCCGCTTCTCCCTTCATGGCGCGGCGCCCTGCTAGCATTTAGTGTTGTTATCGAAAACCCCGACGCCTGTCGTGAACAGGGAGTCCAGAGCGCTATGAACGCAACCGCCCACGACGTCGCGGAGACTCTGTCCTCCGAGATCCGCGCCCTGACCGGCCTCAATCCGGCCCGCTGCTACCAGTGCGGCAAGTGCTCCGCCGGCTGTCCGATGGCCCGCGAGATGACGCTGCGCCCGCACGACGTGATGCGCCTCGCGATGCGCGGCGAGCGGGACCGGATCTTCGACGACGAATCGATCTGGCTCTGCCTGACCTGCGAGACCTGCTCCTCGCGGTGCCCGCAGAAGGTCGAGCCGGCGCGGATCATCGACGCGCTGCGCGAGATCGGCCGCCGCGAAGGACGCGAGGCCGCGCCGCGCGCCGTCTCCGCCTTCCACCGCGCGTTCCTCGACCAGATCAAGGGCCGCGGACGGATCCACGAGGTCGGCCTCGTCGTCGCCTACAAGACGCGCTCTCTGGACCTCTTCTCCGACGCCGCCTCCGCTCCGGGCATGTTCCTGCGCGGCAAGCTGCCGCTCGCGGGAGAGAAGGTCCGCGGGATGGACGACGTCCGGCGGATCTTCGCCGCCTGCCTCGAAGGGGAACGCCGATGAAGCTGGGCTACTTTCCGGGCTGCTCGCTGCACGGCACGGCGCGCGAGCTGAACGAATCGCTGGGCGAGGTCGCGCGGCGCCTCGACCTCCAGCTCGACGAGATCAAGGACTGGGCCTGCTGCGGCGCCAGCTCCGCGCACCAGGTCAACCATCTGCTCGGCGTGGCGCTGCCGGCCCGCACCTTGGCGCTGGCCGAGGAACAGGGGATGGAGCGGGTCGTGGCGCCCTGCGCCGCCTGCTTCAACCGCCTCGCCGAGGCCCGGCACGAGATCGCCGAGGACGCCGCCCTCGCGCGCGAGGTCGGACGCGTCCTCGACCGGCCGTTCGGCAACAAGGTCGAGGTGATCAACCTCGTCCAGGCGATGCGCGAGCTCGGCCCCGCGATCAAGGAGAAGACGGTCCGCCCGCTCGCCGGCCTGAAGGTCGCCTGCTACTACGGCTGCCTCCTCGTGCGGCCGGCCGCGGCGACGAACTTCGACGACCCGGAGCGGCCGTCGGCGATGGAAGAGGTCGTCCGCGCGCTCGGCGCCGAGCCGGTCGAGTGGTCGAAGCGGCTCGTCTGCTGCGGCGGCAACTTCTCGCTGTCGCGGCAGGACTCGGTCGTCCGCCTCGGCCGCGAGATCCTCGAGGACGCGAAGGCCGCCGGCGCCGACGTCGTCGCCGTGGCCTGCCCGATGTGCCAGTCGAACCTCGACTTCCGCCAGAAGGCGATGGCCCGCGACGGGCGGTCGCTGCAGTTGCCGATCCTCTACCTCACGCAGCTCGTCGGCCTCGCGCTGGGGCTCGACGAGCAGACGCTCGGGCTCGCGCGCCACTTCGTGGACGCCGGCCCGACGCTGCGCAAGCTCGCGGCCGCGGCGCCCGCCGCGCCCGCGGAGGCCTGACCGATGGCCCGCCTGGGAGTGTTCATCTGCCACTGCGGCGAGAACATCGGCCGCACCGTGGACTGCGCCGCGGTGGCCGAGGCCGCCGGGAAGCTGCCCGGCGTCGCGCACGCCGAGGACTTCAAGTACATGTGCTCCGACCCGGGGCAGCAGCGGATCAAGAAGGCGATCGAGGATCTGGGGCTCGACGGCGTCGTCGTCGCCGCCTGCTCGCCGCGGATGCACGAGAAGACGTTCCGCCGCGCGGCGGCGTCTATGGGCGTCAACCCCTACCGCGTCGAGATGGCGAACATCCGCGAGCAGTGCTCGTGGATCCACGAGGACCGCGAGAAGGCGACGGCGAAGGCGATCGACCTGATGCGGCTGATCGTGGAGAAGGTCAAGCGCGACCAGCCGCTCGACCCGATCCGGATCCCGGTTACCCACCGCGCGCTGGTGATCGGCGGCGGCATCGCCGGCATCCAGGCGGCGCTCGACATCGCCGACGCGGGGCACGAGGTCGTGCTGGTGGAGAAGGAGCCCTCGATCGGCGGGCACATGTCCCAGCTGTCCGAGACCTTCCCCACCCTCGACTGCTCGCAGTGCATCCTGACCCCGCGGATGGTCGAGGTCTACCAGCATCCGCGGATCAAGCTCCTGACCTACTCCGAGGTGGAGAAGCTCGAGGGCTACATCGGCAACTTCAAGGTCACCGTGCGGCGCAAGGCGCGCAGCGTGCACGAGGACAAGTGCAACGGCTGCGGCGCCTGCCGCGAGAAGTGCCCGACGAAGAAGATCCCGAGCGAGTTCGAGCAGGGGCTGGGGCTGCGGACCGCGGTCTACGTGCCGTTCCCGCAGGCCGTGCCGAACGTGCCGGTGATCGACCGCGAGAACTGCCTGCTCTTCAAGTCGCGCGCCCGCGGGGCCAAGAAGGACGCCTGCGGCCTCTGCGCCAAGGCCTGCGGCCGCGAGGCGATCGACTACGACCAGCAGGACGAGCTCGTCGAGGAGCAGGTCGGCGCGGTGGTCGTGGCCACCGGCTACCAGCTCTACTCGATCGGCAAGGATCAGGCCCGGCCGCAGCTCAAGGGGTACGGCGAGTACGGCTACGGCCAGATCCCCGACGTGATCGACGGGCTGCAGTTCGAGCGGCTCGCCTCCGCCTCCGGCCCGACGGGCGGCAAGATCCTCCGCCCCTCCGACGGCAAGGAGCCGAAGACGATCGCCTTCCTGCAGTGCGTCGGCTCGCGCGACCCGGCGAAGGGGATCGAGTACTGCTCCAAGATCTGCTGCATGTACGTGGCCAAGCACACGATGCTCTACCACCACAAGGTCCACGACGGCGAGGCCACGGTCTACTTCATGGACGTCCGCTCGGCCGGCAAGGGGTACGAGGAGTTCGTGCGCCGGGCGATCGAGGAGGACGGCGCGAAGTACGTGCGCGGCCGCGTCGCGAAGCTCGACCGGGCCGGCGACAAGGTCCGGCTCGAGGCGTTCGACACGCTCTCCGGCGAGCCGATCGTGCAGGACGTGGACATGGTCGTGCTGGCGACGGCGATCCAGCCGCAGCCGGGGATCGAGAAACTGGCGCAGACCCTCTCGGTCTCGTACGACAAGTACGGCTTCATCAACGAAGCCCACCCGAAGCTGCGCCCGGTCGAAACCTCGACCGCCGGCGTCTACGTCGCCGGGGCCTGCCAGGCGCCGCGCGACATTCCCGACGCCGTCGCCATGGCATCCGCCGCGGCGTCGAAGGTCGTCGGGCTCCTCTCCAACGCGGAGCTGGAGCGCGAGCCGACGGTCGCCTGCGTGGACGAGTCGCGCTGCAGCGGCTGCTTCCACTGCCTGCGCGTCTGCCCGTTCGGGGCCGTCGAGCGGAAGGAGATCCGCGACCGCAAGGGGAACCTGATCAAGGTCGTGGCCAGCGTGAACCGCGGCGTCTGCCAAGGCTGCGGAACCTGCGAGGCCACGTGTCCGTCGAAGAGCGTCGAGCTGCTCGGCTTCACCGACGAGCAGATCTACGCCGCGATCAACGCGCTCTGATACGGCGCGAGGAGAGCGGAATGAGCGCAACGCCACAGGCCGCCGAGCAGCCCCAGGCGGCGCCCGGCTGGGAGCCGAAGATCGCCGCCTTCGTCTGCACCTGGTGCACCTACACCGGCGCGGACCTGGCCGGAACGAGCCGGCTCCAGATGGCCCCCAACGTGCGGATCGTCCGCCTGCCCTGCACGGGGCGGATCGACCCGCTGTTCATCGTGAAGGCGTTCGACCGCGGCGCCGACGGCGTGATCGTCAGCGGCTGCCACCCGAACGACTGCCACTACAACGCCGGCAACTTCCACGCCCGGCGGCGCTTCGCGGTCTTCCTCGACCTGCTGAAGGTCCTCGGCGTGGACGAGCGGCGGCTCACCTTCTCGTGGGTCTCGGCGTCGGAAGGGGGCAAGTGGGCGGAGATCGTCAACGAGACCACCGAACGGGTGCGCGCCTTGGGGCCTTTCGCCGGCTGGCGGGGGCTCTCCCCGGACGCGAACGGAGGCGGCGATGCAGGAACTCCGTGACCTCGCGCGCCGGCTGCTGGAGGAGAAGGCGGTCGGCTGCGTGGTCGGCTACGAAGAGGGGCCGCGCGGCGTGCGCCCCGCCTTCGTCGTCGATCCGAACGACGTGGACCGGCTGGTCTTCGACCACCGCTCCGTGCAGAACCTCGCCGCCTACCTCAACCCGCGGCGCAACCACCTCAAGCCGCTGGGCAAGGTCGCGGTCGTCGTCAAGCCGTGCGACGCGGCGGCGGCGGCGGGCCTGATCCGCGAGAGCCAGCTCGCCCGCGAGGACGTCGTCGTGATCGGCGTCCGCTGCTCCGGCGTGGCGAAGAACGCCGACGACGCGACGCTCGACGGCGAGACGCTCGCCGACCGCTGCGTCGGCTGCGAACGGCGCGAGCCGCACCTCGCCGACCATCTCGTCGGCGAGGCGCACGAGCCGCCGCACGCCGAGCCGCGGCGCGAGAAGCGGATCGCCGAGCTCGACGCGATGACCCCCGACGAGCGCTGGGCGTTCTGGAGCGGCGAGCTGTCGCGCTGCATCCGCTGCCACGCCTGCCGCGAGGTCTGCCCGCTCTGCTTCTGCGAACGCTGCCTCGCCGACAAGACCCAGCCGCAGTGGATCGAGAGCAGCCCGCACCCGCGCGGCAACATGTCGTGGCACATCTCGCGCGCCCTGCACCTCGCCGGGCGCTGCGTCGGGTGCAACGAGTGCGAAAGGGCCTGCCCGGTCGGGATTCCGCTCGGACTCCTGACGAGCAAGATGGCCGCGATCGTGAAGGACCGCTTCGGCTACGTCTCCTCCGACGATCCTTCCGTCCCCGCGCCGATCGGGACGTTCAGCCGCGACGACGCGCAGGAGTTCATCCGGTGAGCACGCGACTGTTCCTCAGCGACGAGGGGTTCGACGCGTTGGCCGCGGCGCTCGCCGCCGGCGGCGCGCGCGTCGTCGTCCCCGCCCCGCGGCCGGACGGCTCGGTCGAGTACCGCGAGTTCGCTCCCGGCCCCGCCGACCGTCCCTTCCGCATCGAGATCGGCGCGCCGTCTCCGACCCGGTCGCTCAAGGAGTTCTTCCTGCCGCCGACCGAGCCGCTGCTCCGCTGGCGGCGCGGCCCCGACGGTCTGGAGCTCGTGGACGTCCCGCCGAAGGCCCCGCGCACGGTCGTCCTCGGCGCGCGTCCCTGCGACGCCGCGGCCCTGCCGATCGTGGACAAGGTCATGGACTGGGACTACCGCGACGAGAACTGGTTCGCGCGGCGCCGCGCGACGACGATCGTCTCCGTCGCCTGCGCCGGCCCGGTGGACCAGAGCTGCTTCTGCGCCGCCGTCGGGCTCGGCCCCGACGCCTCGCGCGGCAGCGACGTCCTCCTCGTTCCGGTTTCGGGCGGCTTCGTCGCCGAGGTCGCGAGCGAGGCCGGCCAGGCGCTCGTGGACGCCAACGCGGCGCTCTTCGGCGCCGCCGACGAGGCGAAGGCGGCCGACGCCGACGCGCGCCGGTCCGCGGCGCGGGAGAAGGTCGCGGCGAACCTGCCGATCGACCTCGAGCGGACGCGCGGCTGGCTCGAAGCGCACTTCGACGACCCGGCGTGGAGCGCGATCGCCCTGCGCTGCCACGGCTGCGGCGCCTGCGCCTCGGTCTGCCCGACCTGCCACTGCTTCGACATCGTGGACGAGGCGGAGGGGATCGACGGCGGGACGCGCCGCCGCAACTGGGACACCTGCCAGGCGGCGAAGTTCACGCTGCACGCCTCGGGGCACAACCCGCGCGCCGGGCAGAACGCCCGCTTCCGCCAGCGCGTGCTCCACAAGTTCTTCATCTACCCGGCCAAGTTCGGCGAGACGCTCTGCACCGGCTGCGGCCGCTGCGCCCGCGTCTGCCCGGGCGGCATGGACATCCTGGAAGCGCTGCGCGCCGCCGACGCGCGCGCCGCGGCGCCGGCGGGGGACGTGGCCCGATGAACATCTACAAGCCCTACCGCATGCGCATCGAGTCGATGGTCGACGAGACGATCGACACCCGCACGCTGCGCCTCGCCTTCGCCGACCCGGCGGAGGCGGAGGCGTTCGACTTCAAGGCCGGCCAGTTCGGCGAGTACTCGGCGTTCGGCGCGGGCGAGAGCACCTTCTGCATCGCCAGCGCCCCGACCCGCAAGGGCTACATCGAGTGCTCGTTCAAGAAGGTCGGCCTCGTCACCTCCGCGCTGCGCGAGCTCGGCGTCGGCGACGTCGTCGGCTTCCGCGGCCCGTACGGGAACCACTTCCCGCTGGAGAAGATGGAAGGGTCGAACATGCTCTTCGTCGCCGGCGGGATCGGGCTCGCCCCGGTCCGCGCGGTGATCTGGAACGTGCTCGACCTGAGGGACCGCTTCAAGGACGTGACGATCGTCTACGGCGCGCGCAGCGTCGGCGACCTCGTCTACAAGCGCGAGCTCGAGGAGTGGGGCGCGCGCGCCGACGTCAAGCTGGTCGCGGCGGTCGATCCGGGCGGCGAGACGCCGGACTGGAAGGGCAAGGTCGGCTTCGTGCCGACGGTCCTCGGCGAGGCCGCGCCGGCCGCGGAGAACGCCTACGCCGTCGT
The DNA here is from genome assembly GCA_021372775.1 of bacterium. Taxonomy (NCBI): domain Bacteria; species bacterium. The sequence continues at coordinate 6,934 of JAJFTU010000115.1, forward strand.
CTGCGGCCCGCCGATCATGATCAAGTTCACGCTGCCGGTTTTGGAGAAGCTCGGCTTCCCGCTCGACCGCGTCTACACGACGCTAGAGAACCGGATGAAGTGCGGCCTCGGGAAGTGCGGGCGCTGCAACATCGGCCCGGTCTACGTCTGCAAGGACGGGCCGGTCTTCACCGCCGCCGAGATCGCCAAGCTGCCGCAGGAGTTCTGAGCCGCGGCGGCGCGCCGCTTCGCGCGAGGGGCCGGCCGACGAGGCCGGCCCTTTTCGTTTTGCGCGCGGCGCGCCGGTCGGCCGCGCCGCACGCGCTCGGCGCCGCGGCGCTCCCCGCCCGGGCGCCGCGGCTGGCGCGGCTCTGATATCTGATATATTAGTTACGTCGTCCCCCATCCCCCGGAGGCGCGATGACCGCACCGGCTCCCCTCGTCGTCCGGCCCCTGCGCGAGCAGGTCTACGACCACCTGCGCCTGATGATGGACCGCGGCGAACTGCGTCCCGGCGGTTTCCTCGACCTCGACGCCCTCGCCCGCTCGCTCGGCGTCAGCCGCACGCCGCTGCGCGAGGCGCTGCTGCGTCTCGAGGCCGACGGCTTCGTGGCGATCCTCCCGCGCCGCGGCATCGAGGTGAAGGCGCTGACCCTCGACGAGATCCGGCAGCTCTACGAGATCGTCGGGGCCCTCGAGAGCGCGGCCCTGCTCGCCGTCGCGCCGCGGATCGGCGAAGGCGACCTGAAGCGGCTGCGGCTCCTCAACCGCGAGATGGCGGCGGCGGTCGCGGCGGGGAACTTCGACGGCTACTACGCGCGGAACCTCGCCTTCCACGACGTCTACCTCGGCAAGTGCGACAACCCGCGGCTGCGCCGCCAGGTGGACGTCTGCAAGCGGCGGCTCTACGACTGGCCGCGGCGCGAGGGGTTCGTGCCGGAGTGGGAGCGGAACTCGACGTGCGAGCACGCGGCGTTCGTACGCCGTCTCGAGCGCGGCGACGCGCGCGGCGCGGCCGACCACCTGCGGGACGTGCATTGGTCGTTCGCGGTGCAGGAGCGGTTCGTCCGCCGCTACTACTTCGCCCAGGGCGCCGAAGCGGGCGCGGGCGCGGAGAAGCGCGCGGACGGGGCGAAGGGCGCGGGCGCGGAGAAGCGCGCGGGCGCGGGCGCGGCGCGGGAAGCGGTGCGCGGCGCGCGGCGCGGCCGAGCGGGGGCGCGGCCGTGA
>JAJFTU010000116.1 GCA_021372775.1 bacterium
CGGGCAGCCGCCGCCGACCCGGACCTTGATCGCCTCGCGGGCGGCGAGCGCCTGCTCCGCCGACGCGACCAGCGCCTCGTCCACGCCGTTCTTCCCGACCTGGACCGCGGGGCGTTCGCCGTGGAGCGCGGCGCGGATCTCGCGCCGCTCCTTGCCGCCCGTCGTGTGCCGCACCGGACCGATCATCGTCCCTCCGGCAGCGCGCCGAGCAGCCCGCGCGCCGTGTCGTCCCCGGGCGCCCGCCGCAGGTAGTCGGTCAGGAGCCCGCGCGCCTCGCCGACGCGGCCGTGGTCGGTCAGCAGGACCGCCAAGCGCAGCGCAGCGCCGCCGAAGAGCGGGTTCGCCGCCAGCGCCGCGCGGTAGTCGGCCTCCGCGCCGGCGGCGTCGTTCAGGTTTTCGCGGGCCGCGCCGCGCAGCATCAGCGCCTCGGCGTCGCGCGGAGACTGCCGCAGGTGACGCTCGAACGCCGCCAGAGCCGGCCGCCACTGCCGCCTGACGACGAGGAGCCGTCCTCGCTCGAGCTGCAGCCCCGGCATGTCGTCGTTCCCCGGCGGAATCCGGCGGAGTTCCGCTTCCGCGTCGTCGGTGCGTCCGACCATGCGCAGCGCGACGGCCCGTTCGAGATGCAGGCCGGGCGCGTCCCCCTCGAGCATCAACTTGTCGAGCAGCGGCAAAGCCTTGAGCGGCTCCCCCTTCTCGAGCCAGCGCGCGGCCTCCGTGTACAGCAGGTACGCTTGGAGCTTGTCCTTCGGATCGGCGAGAGTTCCGCCGGCCGAGGACGGATCGACGAAGCCGACGTAACCCAAGCTCTGAAGCTGCGGGTCGATCGGAGCGCCGGGAGCGACATTCGGCAGTCCCGTCCCCCCCCGCTGCCTCGCGATGAAGCCGCCGAGGTCGCCGGCCTCCGCCGCGCGTTCCTTGAGTTGGTTGACCGTCTCGCGCGGATCGCGGTCCAAGTCGAAGAGTTCCGCCCGCGGAGAGTCGATGAACTTGAAGCGGCCGTCGGAGGCGCCGTACATCGGACTCCACCCGTAGTTCCGCCAAGGAAGTTCGGTCTCGAAGTAGGCGCGGCGCGCGGGATCCTGCTTGCCGTCGAAGGCGAGCGGGGCGCCGTCGAGCCCCGCGGTCGCGGGAACATCGAGCAGCTTGAGAAGCGTCGGGTACAGATCGACCGTCTGCGCGGGACCGGGAAGGACTTTCCCGCGCGGAACCCGCGGACCGGAGAGGATCAGCGGCACGCGCAGCGTCGGCTCGTACAGCAGGAAGCCGTGGGTCGCCTCACCGTGCTCGCCGAGCCCTTCGCCGTGGTCGCCGACGACGACGATCAACAGCGACTCGTCGCCGAGCTTCTTCCGCAACTCGCGCTCCAGCCGCGCCAAAGCCGAATCGGCGTAGGCGATTTCCCCTTGGTAGGGATCCGCCGCGTACCGCTCCCTGAACGGCGACGGCGGCTCGTACGGATCGTGCGGATCGTAGATGTGAACCCAAAGGAAGAGGCGCTTCCCGCCGCGCTGGTCGGCAAGCCGCAGCGCGGCGTCCACGACCGCGTCGGCCGGCCGTTCGACGCCGCCGCGGTTGCGCGCGTCGGCGAGTTCGTCGTCGTAGGCGTCGAAGCCGCGGCGGGTCGCGAACTGGCCGGCCACGGGAAAGCCGCCGATCGCCGCGGCGGCGAAAAAGCCCTGCCCGGCGAGCGCCTCGGCCAGCGGGCGCGCCGTCTCCTTCATCTCCCGCTGACCGTTGGTGTGCACGCCGTTGTGAGGCGGGTACAACCCGGTGAGGATCGCCACGTGCGACGGCAGCGTCACCGGAACCTGCGAATACGCGCGCTCCCAGCGCGCGCCGTCGGCGGCGAGGCGATCCAGCCACGGCGTGCCGGCGCCGGAGCGTCCGTAGCAGCCAAGGTGATCGGCGCGCGTCGTGTCGAGGGTGATCAGCAGCAAGTGCCGCGCCGGAGCGGCGGGACGCGCGCAGCCGCAGAACAGCGCGGCGACGGCGGCGAGGCCCAAGACGGCAAGGCGAAGACGCATCACTTCTCGATCCTTGCGGTGAAGACGGCGCGGGCGCCGGTCGCGGAGTCGGTGGCCGTGAGCGCGACCCGCAGGTCGCCGCAAGGAACGATCAGCCGCTGCTCGACCGTCGGATCGACGAAGGCATCGCCCCCCATCTTGGCGTCGCGACTCGCATTGAAGAAGCGGTAATCGACGAAGGCCGGCTCTTCGACCCCGTCCACCAGCAGTTCCGTGTACACGGAGAAGTTGGCGGAGAGCGCGCCCTTGATCTCCTCGAACGCCAAGCGCGAGCGGTCGAGACGCAGCCGCACGAGCAACTGCCGGCGATCGCCCTCGCAGCCGCTCTTTTCCGTCGTCAACTCGCCGGTCAGCGCCATCTGGATCACCCGGCGCGGCACGTCGCGCGCGGCCGTCACGTCCAGTCCGCGCCGCTGCGGCTTGACTCTGATCTTGTGGGTCCGTATCCCGACGTCCTGCCCGCGGGGGTAGAAGCCGACGGTGTAGAGTCCGCTCGCGGCCTTGACCGTCTCGCCGAGCGAAACGCCGATGTCCGCCGACCGCAGCAGTTTGCCGCCCGTGCGCGCCGCCAGTTCCGCGACCCCCTGGATCAGGTTGGCCTCGCTGTTGCGGTAGATGTCGATCTGGCTCTTGTTGTTGACTTCCGACAGCGCTTGCCCTTGGCGCGCCGAAATCGCCCCGAATCGCCCGAAGTTCGCACCGGGGCAGATGGAAAAGACGGAAACGCGCGCCGAGGCCGCGGCCTCCGCAAAGCGGGTCCAGGACCGGTCGCCGCTGGCGAGAGGCGCATGGTTGATCATCTGGCTCGCCGTCTGTTCGCCCATCGCCATCGCGGCCGCGTCGTTGGCCTCCGCCGTGGCATCGCGCGGGATACCGTCGCTGAACAGCACCAAGACCTTCACCGCCGGAATCGGCGCGATCGCCCGGACGAGCGTCGTCAAGGCGGAGAGGTAGATGTCCTGCGTGCGGCGGTTCTCGTACTCCCACTGCGACGCCTGCTTGGTCACGCAGGTCCACGCGTAGGACGTGTTCTTGCACCGCCCCATCGCGTCCACCAAGTCGTCCAAGGCGCCGACCCGGTCTTCCAGCGAGTTCTTCATGTCGCCCGCGACGGCGTTGATCGCCGCCGTGAGCTGCCCGTGGTCGGACGTGAAGGTCTGGACCATCTTCAGCTTGCCGGTGAAGTTCGCCACGGCGACGCGGTCCCGCGGCCGCAGCTTCTGCTCCACGAACTCCAGCGCCGCCTTGATGGCGAGGTTCCGGGTGCGGAGCGACGTGTTGTAGGTGTCGAAAAACAGCACGATGTAGCGGCCCCGCTCTCGCTCCGGCAGCGCCGCCTCCCCCGCCGCAGCCGGGGCCGCCGGGGCCGCCGCCGCTTCTTGCGCCGCCCGTCCGCCCTTCCGCACCGTGACCTGCGCCGGCAACGGCGCCGCGTAGGGCTCCACGAACGCGACCCGCTGCTCTTCCCCGTCGTCGAAGACGCGGAGGTCCTCCGGCTTCAGGTCGGTGACCGGCTCCCCGGCCTTGTCCGTCGCCAGCACGTTGAACTGAACCAATTCGACCCGCACCGTTTCGGTTATGTCCGTCGGGAGGGGGTCTTCCTGGGCCCGGGCGGGGAGCGCCGCCGAGAGGAGAAGGAGAGCGACAAGGGCGACCGCCGCGCGGCGGCCGGACACGGTCTTCGGCCTCATGGCGGAGACTCTACACCACGCCGCCGGCCCCGGCCGAAAAGTGCGTCCGAGCGGTTCGCGCCGCGGCAGGGCCGCGGTCTAAAATTTCCCCGGCCCCATTCTTCGCAAACCAAAGGAGGCGCTCGTGTTCAAACGCGCAGGATTGTTCGCCGCGGCGGCCGCCGTCGCCGCGTTCGCGGCCCCGGCGGTCCACGCCCAGATGATCTCGGTCAGCGGCAAGGTCACGCTGAAGGACGGCGGGCCGCTCGCCGACGTCCAAATCGTCGCCCAAGGATCCAAGGAAGGCGGCGGAACCCGCAAGACCAAGACCGAAAAGGACGGCTCCTACAAGCTGCCGTTCCTCAAGTTCGGCGTCTTCCAGATCACGGCCCACAAGGAGGGCCTGATCATGTACACGATCTCCTACGAGATCAAGACCCGCGCCGGCCAGCCGATCACCAAGAACGCCGGCGAATTGGGTCCGAAGCAGGAGATGCCGCCGGTCCGGCTCGACGCCAACACGGTCAGCACGTTCGACTTCGTGATGGTGCCGGAGAACTTCTACGCCGGCGTCCTCACCGGCCCCGAGGCCGAACAGTTGAACGGGATGATCAACGACGCCAACCGGCTCACGCAGGACGGCAAGTTCAGCGAGTCGAACGCCCTCGTCGATCAGGTCCTGGCCAAGATTCCCAAGGCGCTCGGCCCGCTGTACCTGAAGGGGATCAACGAAGCCGGGCTCAAGAACTGGGACTCCGCCGAGAAGTACCTCAAGCTCGCGACCGAGGCCGATCCGAAGTTCGTCGGCCCGCGCGGCGCCTTGGCCGACGTCTGCTACCGCAAGGGGGACAAGCAGCAGGCCCTCAACTGGTACGACGAGGAACTCAAGGTCGCGCCGGACTCGGTCCCGGTGATGCTCAACCGCGCCGCCCTGCTGGACGAGATGGCTCGCAAGGACGACGCCCTCGCCGCGTATCAGGCGGTTCTCGAGAAGGCGCCGACCGAGGCCGCGGCCTACACGTCCATCGCCACGATCTACACCGACAAGGGACAGGAAGACAAGGCGATCGAAATCCTCCAGAAGATGGAGCAGGTGGCCAAGCCGGACGCCAAGGCTTGGTTCAACATCGGCGCGAGCTTCTCCAACGCGGACAAGCTGGAGCGCGCCGAGCAGGCCTACCGGAAGGCGCTCGAGCTCGACCCGAGCCTGGCCGAAGCCAACCGCGAGATGGGCTACATCGCTCTCCGCAAGGGCGACAACGCCACCGCGGTCACGCTCCTCGAGAACTACCTCGGCAGCCGGCCGAACGCCGACGACGCCGCGGCGACCAAGACCCTGATCGAGAAGGCCAAGGGCGCGGTCGCGGCCCCGGCCGCGCCCGCGCCGGAGCCGAAGCCCGCCAAGAAGCCGGCGGGCCGCAAGTAGGCAGCCGCGCGCGAATCCCGAAAACCAAGAAGCGGCGGGGCCCTCGGGGCTCCGCCGCTTCTCTTGTCAAGTGGCCCGTGCGGGCCCCCGTCAGCGCCCGACCGATCGCCGTTCGGCGTCCCGAGCCTCGTCGGCGCGCCCCAGCTTCGCCAGCGCGACAGCGTAGAGCCCCCACCCCTGCGCATACGCCGGCCGCGTCTCCGTCAGCCGCCGCAGCAGCGGCGCCGCCTCCGCCGGGCGATCCATGAACAGCAGCAGATTCCCGTACCGCTCGAGCGCCGGCGGGAAGTCCGGCGCGATCGCCAGCGCCCGCCGGTAGTCCGACTCGGCCTCGCCGAGCCGACGCCGCGTCTCGGCGACGATCGCCCCGCCGATCCACCCGCCGGCGCGGTCCTCAGGCAGCTCCGCCGTCTCCCGCGCCCGCGCGAAAAGGGCGTCCGCGTCGTCGATCCGTCCGTGGTGCACGAGGATCTGCCCGAGCATCAGCGCCGGACGCCCCGCGCTCGGGTCGAGCGCCAGCGCCCGCGCGAACGCCTCGGCCGCGTCCTTGTCCCGCCCCAGCCGCAGCAAC
>JAJFTU010000117.1 GCA_021372775.1 bacterium
GGCGCGGACGCGGGCGCGGACGCCGCGCCGAGCCCGAGAGGCGCCAGCGCGAGAAGACCGAGCGTTTCGAAGGCGACGCGAAGGACGCCGGCGCGAAGACCTCCGGCGCGGACGAGGCGGCTCTTCTCCATCGATTCCCCCGTGCGAAACGGAAACGTCGCGGATCGCCGCCATCATAGCGCCCGCGGCGCCGCCGACGGCGCGCGCTTCGCCTCTGCCGCGGGACGGGGGAAGGGCGCATCATGACGGGCGCCGCGCCGGGTTCGGCGGCGGCGAAGGAGGTCAGTGATGCGGAAGTCCGTCGTTCTCGCCCTCGCGCCGCTCGCCTGCGGGCTGGCGCTCGCCGCGCCCCCCGCGAAGGCGCCCGCCAAGCCGGCGGCGAAGCCGGCCGCCAAGCCCGCCGCGGAAGCGCCGCTTCCCGAAGGATGCATCCGCGTCCAGCACGTGCTGATCGCCTTCGAGGGCTCGGCCAAGATCGGCGAGAACTACAAGGGCGTGACGGAGGAGCAGGCGCGGAAGTTGGCCGAGGAAGTGCTGGAGAAGGCCAAGAAGGGCGCCGACTTCACCGCGCTGGTCAAGAAGTACACCGCCGACCGCGTCCCCGGGAAGCCGCCGGCCGCGGGGATCTACGGCATGTGCCCGAACGATCCGGCGCCGGAAGGGTTCGTGCCGCGGACGAAGATGGTCCCCGCCTTCGGCGACGTGTCGTTCTCGCTCAAGCCGGGGGAGATCGGCATGGCCCCGTACGATCCGAAGACCTCGCCGTACGGCTGGCACATCATCAAGCGCCTGAAGTAGGCGAACCGACATCCGGAAAAACGAAAACGGCCGGCGATCTGCCGGCCGTTCGTCGTTCGAAGGGTGAATGGCGGGAGCGACGGGACTTGAACCCGCGACCTCAGGCTTGACAGGCCTGCGTGCTAACCAGCTGCACCACGCCCCCGTCTGTGCCCTTCGTTTGGTGGGCGGCACCGGGCTCGAACCGTGTGACCCCCAGCGTGTAAGGCTGGTGCTCTCCCAGCTGAGCTAGCCGCCCGAGCGCACGAAAGAGTAGAGGCCGGTTCGGGGTTCGTCAAGCCGGCGGGCGAAATTGGTCCCCCGGCCCCTCCCCGGGACGCCCCGCTCCGTCCGCCTTTTCTTCATGAAGAAGCTCCGCCAAGCGGGCCCGCGCGGCCGGGACCTGCGTCCCGGCCCAGTAGATCCGCCCGCAGCCCGGGCAACTGGTGAACCGCCCCTGCGTCCGCAGGACGTACGGCGGCACCCGCCCGGCGACCGCGGCGGGGGAGACCTCCTCGACGAGGCCGTTGCAGGAGACGCAGCGGCTGAACAGAACGAGCCGCTCGGGGGCGAGGCCGCAGGCGGCGAAGACCTGCCGCAGTTGCGGGCCCAGCTCTTGGGCCTCGATGAACAGGCCGCGGCGCACCAGCCGCCGCCGCAGCAGGGCGGCGTCGCGGGTCAGGACCGTGCGCTCCTCGCGGGCCGCGATCCGCGCGATCTCGCGGTCGTCGAGCCGCGGGTCGTAGACGACGTCCAGCCCGCACAGCCGCAGCCAGCGGGCGAGGCGGCCGAGCATCGCGTCGGCCACGAACCGCGGGGCGTCTTCCACGGCTTCAGTCTATGGCGGACCGGCCCCGCGGCGGGGCATGATCGGGGGCGATGGACGAGCTGACTACGATCGCGCCCGCCTGCCCGCGCCTCCGCGCGCTGGGGCTCGACCTGATGGACACGATCCTGGTCGATCCGTGGGTCGAGGCGGTCGAGGCCGTCACCGGGCTCGGCGTCGTCGATTCGCGCCCGCTGCGCGACCGCGCGGCGTGGGCCGACTTCGAACTGGGGACGATCGACGAGGCGGAGTACGCGCGCCGCTTCTTCCTGCCCCAGACCGGGCTGGCCCTCGACCTCCCGCGGCTCAAGGCCGAGTTCGCGCGGCTCTTCCGCTTCGTCGAGGGGATGGAGGAGCTGCTGGCCGACGCCGCCGCGCGCTGGCCGGTCCACGTCCTCTCCAACTACCCGCCGTGGTACGAAGGGCTGCGCGCCCGCTTCGCCCTCGACCGGTTCGTCGCCGGGCATCATCCCTCGTACGTCGTCGGCGCCCGCAAGCCGGCCGCGGCCTACTTCGAGCGCGCCCTGGCGCGGATCGGCTGCGCGCCGGGCGAACTGCTCTTCGTGGACGACCGCGAGGACAACGTCCGCGCGGCGCGCGCCCTCGGCGTGCCGTCGCTCCTCTTCGTCGGCGCGGGGCCGCTGCGGGCCGTGCTCGGCCTGTCGCCGCGGGGCGGCGCTCCGGAGCGGGGCGCCGGAAATCCGGGATAGACTGGACTCCACCTCCACGGAGGAATGCGACATGAAGCGTTCGCGCTTGGTCTTCTTCGCTTGCTTCGCGGTCGGCGCCCTGACCGGCGCCGCCCTCGCCGCTCCCGCGCCGCAGCAGACCCCCGCTCCGCAGCAGGAGCCCGTCGCCGCCGCGGCGCCGGCGGCCGCGGCCGCGCCCGCCGTGCAGACGGCCGACCTCAATCCCGCCGTTCCGGCCGGGTCGCTGATCCTGATGAAGAAGGTCCCGTTCGCCGAGAAGCAGCCGATCCGCCTCGACATGGTCGTCGGCAACCTGCGCGTGCCGGAGCTGAAGATCACGCCGACCGAGGCGCGGCTGGTGGACCAAGTGCTGCCGCCGCGCGGCGGGCACGCCCGCTTCTCGTGGCTCAACTACGCCGTTTCCGCCGAGAACCCGAGCGCGCAGGAGTGGACGCTCGCCGTGCGGATCCGCCTGCTCGACCGGAGCGGCGCGGTGATCGACGAGTTCGAGTTCAGCCGCGACATCGGCGCCGGCAAGGCGAAGGCCGCCGAGCTGCGCCGCCTGACGCTCAACTACGCCGTCCAGTACGTCGATCAGGTCGAGGTCACGCTCAGCGCCGAACGCTGACCGCGGAGGCGGTTCTCCGGGGGGCGGCGGGCGCCTACAATGGCCTCCCGCCCTCGGAGGCTCGCCCATGTCCTCTCGCGTCACCCGCAGGCAGTTCGTCCTCGCCGGGGCCGCCGGCGCCGCCGCGGCCGCGATCCATCGCGCGGCGGGCGCCGCGCCGACCGTCCTCGTCCCGGGACCGGCGCGTCCGGTCGTCGTCTCCGCCGCCAACGGCGCGCAGTTCAAGAACGGCGGCGCCAAGACCTGCGTCGAGGAGGCGTTCGAGCGGATCGCGCGCGGCGAGGACGTCGTCGAGGCGCTCGTCGCGGGGGTCAACATCGTCGAGCTCGATCCGGAGGAGATCAGCGTCGGGTACGGCGGGCTGCCGAACGCCGACGGCGTCGTGCAGCTCGACGCCTCGTGCATGCACGGGCCGCGGAAACGGGCCGGCGCGGTCGCCGCGCTCGAAGGGGTGCGCACGCCGTCCCGCGTCGCGCTCGCCGTGATGAACGAGACCGACCACCACCTGCTGGTCGGCGCCGGGGCGCAGGCGTTCGCGCGCCGGCTCGGCTTCGCGGTCGAGGACGACCTCAACACGCCGAAGTCCCGCAAGCTCTGGCTCGACTGGAAGCGGCGCACCGATCCGGACCACTACCTCGACCCCGCGGCGCGCGAGCTGTCCGCGGCGCGGGCCCGCGACGCGATGATCGGCGCCGGGCTGGTCGATCCGGCGCACGTCTTCGGCACGATCCACTGCAACGCCGTGACCGCGAAGGGGGAGATCGGCGGCGCGACGACGACGAGCGGTCTCGCCTTCAAGATCCCCGGCCGGGTCGGCGACTCGCCGATCCTCGGCGCCGGCAACTACGTGGACGGCGAGGTCGGCGCGGCCGGCTCGACCGGGCGCGGCGAGGCGAACCTCTTCCACTGCGCCTCGTTCCTGATCGTCGAGGAGATGCGCCGCGGGGCGCACCCGAAGGACGCCTGCCTCGCGGCGCTGAAGCGGATCGCCGAGGCGACGCGCGAGCGGCGGCTGCGCAACCTCGCCGGACGGCCGAACTTCCAGCTCAAGTTCTACGCGCTCGACAAGACGGGGCGGCACGCCGGCGTCGCGATGTACGCGCTCGACGCGCCGGGGAGGCGCGCGACCTACGCGGTCTGCACGGAGAAGGGGCCGGAGACGCCGCCGATGGACGCGCTCTTCGAGGGGACGGCGCGCCCCTAGCGCGACGGATCGAGAACGAGCGAACGACGGGCCCGCGGAAGATCGGCGGCGCCGAGCGCGCTTCGCGCGGCGCTAGCGAGGAACGGACCAACGGGTTCGGTCAGGCGAGGCCGACCGGGCCGAACGCCGGCCCGAGCGCCTCGCGCGGCGGGGCGGGAAGATCGGCGCGGTTCGGCGCGAAGCGCGCGACGAGGACCGCCAGCGGCGCCACGGCGCGCAGCCCCCAGCCGGCGCCGGGGTGGCGCGCCATCTCGCGCACGAAGTCGCGCACCGTCATCGCCGGGTCGTCGGCGTCGCCGAGGCCGGTCGCGTCCACGAGGTACTCCTGCACCAACGTCCAGCCGGGGGGCGCGACTTGGCCGAGGAACGGCAGCGGCAGATGCGGCAGCGCGAGCGGCCGGCCGAAGAGCGTCGCTTCGTCCGCGGCGCGGTCGGCGGCGGCGCGTTCCATCCGCGGGATCAGCCAGGC
>JAJFTU010000118.1 GCA_021372775.1 bacterium
CGGGCAGCCGCCGCCGACCCGGACCTTGATCGCCTCGCGGGCGGCGAGCGCCTGCTCCGCCGACGCGACCAGCGCCTCGTCCACGCCGTTCTTCCCGACCTGGACCGCGGGGCGTTCGCCGTGGAGCGCGGCGCGGATCTCCCGCCGTTCCTTGCCGCCCGTCGTGTGCCGCACCGGACCGATCATCGTCCCTCCGGCAGCGCGCCGAGCAGCCCGCGCGCCGTGTCGTCCCCGGGCGCCCGCCGCAGGTAGTTGGTCAGGAGCTCGCGCGCCTCGCCGGCGCGGCCGTGGTCGGCCATCAGGACCGCGAGACGCAGCGTCGCGCCGCTGAAGAGCGGGTTCTCGGCCAGCGCCGCGCGGTAGTCGGCCTCCGCGCCGGCGGCGTCGTTCAGGTTCTCGCGGGCCGCGCCGCGGAGCATCAGCGCCTCGGAGTCGGTCGGCGAAAGGCGGAGGTGCCGGTCGAACGCCGCCGCGGCCTGCCGCCACTGCTGCCTGGCGACGTGGATCCGCCCCCATTCGAACTGGACGCCCGGCATGTCCTCGTTCCCCGGCGCGATCCCGCCCAGCTCCTTCGCCGCGTCGTCGATCCGCCCCGCCATGCGGAGCGCGATCGCGCGCTCGAGATGGACGCCCGGGGCGTCCCCGTCCTTGAGCAGCTTGTCCAGCATCGGGAGCGCCTTGAGCGGCTCCCCCTTCTCCAGCCAGCGCGCCGCCTCGGCGAAGAGCGTGTAGTCCTCGAGCTTGTCCTTCGGGTCGGCGAGCGCCCCCTTGGCCGACGCCGGATCGACGAAGCCGACGTAGCCCAGGCTCTGGAGCTGCGGGTCGATCGGCGCGCCGGGGGCGACGCTCGGCAGCCCCTTGCCGCCCCGCTGGCGCGAGATGAAGCCGCCGAGGTCGTTGGCCTCCGCCGCGCGCTCCTTGAGCTGGTTGACCGTCTCGCGCGGATCGCGGTCGAGGTCGAACAGCTCGGCGCGCGGGGAGTCGATGAACTTGAAGCGGCCGTCGGTGGCGCCGTACATCGGGCTCCAGCCGAAGTTCCGCCACGGCAGCTCGGTCTCGTAGTAGACGCGGCGCGCGGGATCCGGCTTGCCGTCGAAGGCGAGCGGCGCGCCGTCGAGCCCCGACGGGACCGGGACGTCGAGCAGCTTGAGCAGCGTCGGGAAGAGGTCGACCGTCTGCGCGGGGCCGCCGAGGACCTTGCCGCGCGGCACCCGCGGGCCGGAGAGGATCAGCGGCACGCGGAGCGTCGGCTCGTAGAGCAGGAAGCCGTGCGTCGGCTCGCCGTGCTCGCCGAGCCCCTCGCCGTGGTCGCCGACGACGGCGACGAGCAGCGACTCGTCGCCGAGCTTCTTCCGCAGCTCGGTCTCCAGCCGCGCGAGGACCGAGTCGGCGTAGGCGATCTCGCCCTGGTAGAGGTCGGAGGCGTACCGCTCCTTGAACGGCGACGGCGGCTCGTACGGGTCGTGCGGATCGTAGATGTGGACCCAGAGGAAGAGCCGCTTGCCGGCGCGCTGGTCGACGAG
>JAJFTU010000119.1 GCA_021372775.1 bacterium
AGCGCCTCCGCGGCCGCCTCGTCGCGGCCGGGCCGGCTCGCCAGCGCGCGGCCGAGCTGCGAGGCGGCGCCGGGCACGCCGGCGTCGGCCGCCTCGGCGAGCGGCGCGAGCGCTTCGTCCACGTGCCCCGCCGCGACCTGCGCGGCGCCGAGCGCGGCGAGGAACGCCGGATCGGTCGCCCCGCCGACCCGCGCCGCGGAGAGGATCGCCAGCGCCTCGTCCGGCGCGCCGTCGGCGGCGCGCGCCGCGGCGAGCGCGGCCGCGGCCTCGGGCTGCGTCGGCTCGGCGGCCAGCGCCTTCTTCAGCGCCGCCGCCCCTTCCGCGCGCAGGCCGAGCCGCACCAGCGCCGCGCCGCGCGCGGCGATCTCGGCCGGGGTGGCGTGCTTCTTCTCGGGGGCCGCGACGAGCGCGACCGCCTCGAGCGTTTCGGCGTCGGCGCTCGTCTCGTCGCCGAGCGCGAGACGCCCGGCCTCGGCCGCCTTGGCCGCGGCCTCGAACTTGAGCTGCCGCGCCAGCGCGGTCGCCTCGAGCGCCGCGGCGCGCGGCGCGGGGGCGCCCTTCTCGCGCGCCTTGCGGGCGCTCGCCTCGGCCGCCGCGGCGTCCCCCTTCGCGAGCTGCGCCTCGGCCAGCGCGCAGAGGAGCGAGGGGTCGTCGGGACGGGCCTTCAGCCCTTCGCCGAGCAGCGCGAGCGCCTCCTCCGGCGCCCCGGCGGCGAGCTGGCGGCGCGCCACCTCGAGGTAGGGCGGGACGAAGTCGGGGCGCGTCTTCACGGCCTGCCGGAAGGACTCCGCGGCGGCGTCCCAGCCGTCGAGCTGCTCGAGGATCACGCCGATGTGGAACAGCGCCGAGGAGGGGTCCTTGGCCAACTGCGCCGCGCGGACGAAGGCGGTCAGCGCCTCGCGCGGCTGGTCCTGCAGCAGCAGCGCGCGCCCCAGGCCGAAGTGCGCCGGGGCGAGCTTGGAGTCGAGCTTCAGCGCCTGCTCGAAGAGCGAGAGCGCGTCGGCGCCCTGGTCGGCGTCGAGGAGAAGCTGCCCCAAGAGCAGGAACGCGGCGAGGCGGCCGGAGAGGGCGACGCCGACGCCGGCGTCGAACTTCTCGCCGACGAACGTCGGGCGCGCCGCGAGCAGCGCCTTCCACGTCTCGCGCGCCGCGCGGTCGTTCCCCTGCTCGAGCAGGGCGAGGCCGCGCAGGAACGGCAGGAACGGATCCTCGTCCCCCGCGGCCTGCGCCGCGTCGGCGAGGGCCAGGACGTCGTCCCAGCGGGCGGAGAGGGCGTCCACGAGGGCGCGGCGGGAGATGTCCGCGGCGCCGCCGCGGGAGGGGACGGCGAGCGTCTTGGCGAGGACCTCGCGCGCCGCGTCGGGGCGGCCGGCGCGCAGCTCGACCAGCGCGCGCAGCGGATCGAGGTCCTGCTTCTCCGGCGCGAGCCGGCGGGCCTCGGCCAGCGCCGCGGCCGCCTCGTCGCACCGCCCCGCCTCGTAGAGCGCCTCGCCGAGGCTCTCGTGCGCGGCGAGGTGCTTCGGCGCGGCCTTGAGCGCGCGGCGGAAGGCGGCGATCTCGTCGTCGCGGCGGCCGACGTGGCCGTAGGCGACGGCGACGTTGCAGAGGATGTCCGGGTCCTCGGGCTCGAGCATCGCCGCCCGCTCGAGCGCCTCGACCGCCTCGGGGTACCAGCCGAGCCGGTCGCAGAGGGCGCCGAGGTTGTTGTACCCCTCGGCGTTCCACGGGTCGCGCTTCACCGCCTCGCGGTAGGCGGCGACGGCGCCCTCCGGCTTGCCCCCCTTGGCGAGGGCGATGCCGAGCCGGAACGGCGCCTCGTGCCCCTTCGGATCGACGAGCGAGAGGAGGCGGAAGACGCGCGCCGCGGCGTCCCAGTGCTTGGCGAGGGCGAGGTCCACGCCGAAGCTGTCGAGCGCCGCGGGGAGCGCGGGGTTGAGCTCGACGGCGTGGCCCCAGGCCTCGGTCGCCTCGGTCTCGGCGCCGAGCTCGGCGTGGACGAGGGCGAGGTTGAGCCAGGCGATCTCGTCCTTCGGCAGGCGGGCGACGACTTCCGCGTAGGCCAGCGCGGCCTCGGCGAGGCGACCGCGGACGAAGCAGAGGCGGGCGAGGCGCTGCTGCGCGTCGAGCCGCCCGCCGTCGCGGTCCACCGCGGCGCGGAACTTCTCGATCGCCTCCTCCTCGCGCCCCTGGCGTTCGAGGGCCACGGCGAGCGAGAAGAAGGTGTCGGCGTCGTCGGCCCCGAGCTTGAGCGCGCGGCGGTAGGCGCGTTCGGCCTCGGCCCAGCGCTCGCGGCGGAAGTGGATCAGGCCGAGCGAGGAGTAGGCGTCGGCGCTCTTCGGGGCGAGGGCGATCGCCTGCTCCAGCGCGGCCACGGCGTCGTCGTAGGCGCCGCTTTCGGCGAGGGCGAGGCCGAGCTCCGTCTTGAAGAGGGCCTGCGAGGGATCGAGCAGCGAGGCCTGGCGGAACGCGGCGACCGCCTCGGGCAGCCGGCCGAGCGAGAAGAGGGCCGTCCCCTTGAGCCCCCAGGCGTGGGCGTTCTCGGGGAAGTACTGCAGCTCGACCTCGAAGGCGGAGAGGGCTTCGGCCCAGCGCTCGCGGTCGGAGAGGAGCATGCCGAGGCGGGCGTTGACCCACGGGGCGGGCGGGCGGCCGGCGGCGGCGACGAGCAGGCGGTCGAGCGCCTCGGCGTCGCGCCCCTGCTCGAGGAGCAGGTAGCCGAGGCCGGCGTTGGCCTGCACGTGCGCGGGGTCGAGGGCCACGGAGCGGCGGAACCAGAACTCCGCGTCCTCTTGGGCGCCGGCGTCGCGGCGGGCGGCGGCGAGGCGCTGGCAGGCGCCGGCGTCCTCGGCGGCGAGCCGCAGCGCGGCGAACTGCGCCTCGCGCGATTCGTCGCGGCGGCCGCGGGCGGCGAGGAGCAGCCCCAGCTCGACGAGCGCGTCGAGCTGCTCGGGGCGCTCGCGGAGCGTCGCCGTCACCGCGGCTTCGGCCTCGTCGAGGCGGCCGAGCCGGGAGAGGGCGAGGCCGAGGGCCGCGCGGGCCTCGACGAACTTCGGATCGGCCTCGACGGCGCAGCGGAGGGCCTTCGCGGCCTCCTCGAGGTTGCCGTCGGTGGCGTGGCGCAGTCCTTGCCGATAGTGGAGTTCCGCGATTCCGCTCATTGGCTCATCCCATCCGCGTTGGGTCGCGCGGACCGTCATTATCGGACCAAAGGTCCCCCGTGCGACAATGGGGCGGGGCGCCGAAGGGGCGCCGAAGCCGAAAGAGAGCGAAACGATGTGGCGCGGAGGGCGCCGGCGAGGCGCTTCGCCGGCCGAGGGGACGGTCGCCGATCGGGGCGAGGACGGACGCGCGCCGGCCTTGCCGGGGGCTCGGCGCCCCGAGGCCGCGGGGGGCGGCGCGTCTGCAAGCGGTTCCGTTTCCAAGGGAGGCGACGCGCGCGCGAAGCGGCGGCGGCGCGTGGCGTTCGTCGCCGCGCTCTTCGCCGTCTCGCTGCTCGCCGCGGCCGTCGTGCCGCTCCTCGCCGTGCGCGACGCGCGGCGCGGCTGGCGGACCCTCGAGCCGGGGCTCGACTGGGGGCTGTTCCCGGTCGGCCGCACCCCGGCCTACGGCGACGGGCTGCTCCGCGTGCTGCGGGTCGATCTGACCAAGTTCGACCTGAAGCTGGTCATGGCCTCGGCGGTTCCGGAGAAGCCGCGGCTGTCGGTCGGCGAGTGGCGGCGGCGGGGGCGGTACGTCGCGGCGATCAACGGCGGGATGTTCCAGGAGGACCGCCTGACCAGCGTCGGGCTGATGAAGGCCCGCGGGCACGTCAACAACCCGCGCGTGAGCTCGCAGCGCGCCGTGCTGGCGTTCGACCGGCTGCGCGCGGAGGCGCCGCCGGCGCAGATCATCGACCGCGACGCGCAGCCGTTCGAGGATCTGGCGAGGGACTACGGCACGCTCGTGCAGAGCATCCGGATGGTCGCGCTCGACGGGCGCAACGTCTGGGAGCCGCAGGCCGACGCGGCGAGCGTGGCGGCGTTCGGCTTCGACCGCGCGGGGCGCGCGCTGTTCATCTTCTGCCAGTCGCCGGCGCCGGTGCACGACGTCGCCGACGCGCTGCGCCGGCTGCCGCTGGACTTGCGGAACGCGATGTACCTCGAGGGGGGGCCGACGGCGCAGTTCTCGCTGGAGGCCGGCGACCAGCAGCTCGACTTTTCGGGGCTGTACGAGTCGGGTTCCTTCGGGGAGGGCCGACGCGCCGACGCGGTTCCAATCCCGAACGTCATCGCCGTGCAGCGCCGCGTCCGGCGATGATCCGGATTTGGTGCGGACTGCACGCGCGTCTCGCGGGACGCGAAGGCCATGTCTTCGCTCTCTCAGAGCGGTCCACTCGCCGTGCGAGCGTCAAAAGGCGATCGGCGGAGGCGAGGAGAAGCGCTCCGGGGTCTGAGGAACCGTCTCGAGCACAGGATGCGCCGCCTCACATCCTTCGACAATGGCGCCGACCGCGCCACGCACTTCGAGCAGCTTCCGCTCGCGCTCGTCACGTTGCGCCTCAAACGACCAGGCGGGCGACCGCGCCCACACAGCGCGCGCTACGAGACGCTGCAGAGCTGCGCGACGCTCAGCGTCGCGCGGCGCGCCGCGCTCTTCCAGTGCTTCGCGCAGCTCCATCAGCGCATGCGGAAGGTCTCTGCTCGGATCGTCCAACAGACGCGGCCTAACGGTGCTTGCACCTTGGGACATCGCGTCGTCGCGAACGCCGGCCGCGATTGCGGCGCCCGCGCGGACAAGCGCCGACAACGTCCGGAGAACCGCCCGGCTGCGGTCATCAGCCGCAGCGACTCCCGAGCGACCGTCCGCCGCATCATCGACGCGAAGAGCCAGCGCGCGCAGCGCGGCCTCCGCCCTGTCCGGTGGCCCCGCGAGGCGCGCTTCCCACGCCAAGCCGGCCTGTGCCGCCGCGTACGCCTCTTCGAGCTCCAAGAGTCCTTCGCTCGATGCGCCGTCGCGCCGCACGTGTCGCGGAAGATCAACCACCGCGAGCGCGTCGCCCACGACATCGAGCAAGGCCTCGCCGCGCGCCGCGTCCACGACCTCTGGTCCTGGCGTCTCACGTCCGGCCTGTTCACGGCGCAGGAGCTTCGCCTCCGCAGCGAGGTGCAGAAGCTCCTCTTCCGCATCGCGACAGCTGTCCACCGACAGCGCGACGCCTGCGCCCCTCAACGCGACGGCTTCTCCCCCGAGCGACGATCGCGCCGCCGCTCCGCGGGCGCGTTCGGCTTCCGCTGCATTGATCTTCTCCCTGAGATCGAGGATCTGCGGTTCAAGTTCGGCTTCGCTCGCCATCACGCGCAGCCCGGCGTCCTGTTCCGCATGCAGCCTCTTGACCCGCGCATCCACCGCGGCTATCCGCTCACGATCATCTTCGATCCGACGATACGCGTCGGCCGCCGCGGAGCGCTGCGCCGACGCCTCGCGCTCCGCGTCGCGCGCCATGACCGCCAGATGCCGGCAGTAGATTCCGCACGCCGCGCACGGCCACGCCGCGACGATCCCGATGACGGCCAAGGCAGCCCGGCGATCCATCATCGTTTCTCTTCGGGGTGCGCCCGGTGCGCGGCGCGATACAAGTCGATCGTTCGCTGCGCGCGAACGAGCCGTCGCTCGGCTTCGCCCAACTCGGCGGCAAGATACTCCTGAGCGCCATCCTCGAACCGAAGTGCAAGGCACAGACGGGCGAGGGCATGCTCCGCCTCCGCAAATGCGTCTCGTCGTTGGCTCAGGCTCACCGACCTCGCGGAGCTTGCGGCATAGGGATCGAAGGCCGCCGCGAGAGCGGCCGCTTCGCCGAGGCGCCACATCGGTTGCCGCCCTTCGACATTCCGCCGCACGTCGTTCGACGCGGACGCGAGCTCTGCACCCCGTCCAAGTGCCGTCGCCGCGTTGTCCATCGCCTCGGAGACACGACGCGCAACCGTCATCGAGAGCGGCGCCGCGTTCCGCAGCTCCTCCGCCTTGCGCGCCGCATCACGCGCGAGCGCCGCGGCGTCCGCCAGCCTCTTGCGTCGTTCGGCGGGGGACGCCGTCTCCAGCTCGAACAGGAGATCGTGGATCGCATCGAAAGCCCGTCCGAACGCCTCGCGCCGTTCGTCCGGCAGCGACGCGCGCCGAAGGGCGTCCGCACCCGGCGCGGCGAGCTGCAGCAACTCCGCGCCGAATGTCCACGCGGCCTCGCACCGCACGTCGTCCAACACCGTCGCCCGGCGGTTCGGATCACCGCCCGCGACAGTGAGCCTGCGCATCTGATCTCGGAGTTCGGCGACCCGCCGCCGAAGCGCCGCCTCCTCCTTCTGCG